>JABDIZ010000189.1 GCA_013003465.1 Rhodothermaceae bacterium | reverse complement strand
GGTCAGATCCGCAACCTCAACGAGGCGATTGCCCAACTGCGCTACGTCGCCCGGGACCGTGAGATCCGCGCCATCCGTAACGCGGCCACGCCCGAGGAGCAACTCCGCCTGTTCCGCGCCTTCTGGGAACGCCGCGACCCGACCCCCGGGACCGCCCGCAACGAGCGCATGGAGGAGTATTACTACCGCGTCTCCTTCGCCAACGACGAATACGGCCGCCTGACCGATCAGGGCTGGAATACCGATCAGGGCGAGGTCTACATCCGCTTCGGCGAACCGGACATCGTGGAGCGCCATCCCTTCAATTACGGCACCAAGCCCTACGAGATCTGGTACTACAACCGCCACGGTCGTCGCTTCGTCTTTGTGGACGACAACGGCATGGGGGATTACGAACTGCTCATCCCCATCTGGGATGAGCGCACGCGGATGTAGCCTGAATCACCTGGAGATAGCGGCTACGTGCCCGCTACGCCCCGTGCCCCCTCCCGGCACGGGGCGTAGCTTTTGGTGCAATGCCAGGGGTCGAAACGCAGCCTGGCTCGCGCTCGTTTTCTGTTCCCTCTTCTCCCTGTGGTATGCGTCTCGTTTTCATGGGCACGCCGGACTTCGCCGTGCCGTCGCTTCACGCCTTGATGGAGGCCGACTACCGGCCCGTAGCCGTCGTGACAGTGCCGGACAAACCGGCCGGGCGTGGGCAGACGCTGCGGGCCTCCGCAATCAAGCACGTGGCCGAAGCGGCAGGCCTGACGGTGCTGCAACCGGAGTCGCTGCGCGATCCCGCGTTCATCGAAGCGTTGGCCGCGCTGGAGCCGGACGTGATCGTCGTTGTGGCGTTTCGCATCCTGCCGCCGGAGGTCTACACGCTGGCCAAAGAGGGAGCCTTCAACCTGCACGCGTCGTTGCTCCCTGCGTTTCGCGGCGCGGCGCCCATCAACCGGGCGCTCATGTCCGGGGTGGAGGAGACCGGCGTGACGACGTTCTTCCTTAAGCCGAAGGTGGATACGGGTGACCTGATCTTGCAGCGCCGAATCGCGGTAGGACCGAATGAAACCGCGGGCGACCTCCACGACCGGCTTGCTGTGCTCGGAGCCGAAGCCGTTGTGGAAACCGTGCAGCGCATCGAGGCGGGTGCTGTGGAGGCCGTCCCTCAGGACGATACACTGGCCAGCCCCGCGCCGAAGATCTTTCGGGAGGATGCGGAGATCGACTGGACGCAGTCGGCCCGGGTCGTCCACAACCACATACGCGGCCTCTCGCCTTATCCGGCTGCGTGGACGACGCTGGAGGACGAGCCACTCAAGCTCTACCGGACAACCATCGTGGACGAGGGCGAAAAGCACCAGGCACCGGGCGAGGTCCTCGAAGCGGCAAACCGCCTGATCGTGGCCTGCGGCGAAGGAGCAGTCGAGGTGCTGGAAGCGCAGCGGCAAGGGAAGCGCCGGATGGCTGTGCGCGACTTCCTGAATGGCGTGGTGCTCGAGCCGGGCACACGCCTGGGCGAGGAGGCCCACTGAGCGGCGCTCTGCACAATAGCGCCCGGTCTCATGCGTATCATCTTCCCGCTGACTTGCCTGCCCTCATGACTGATCCCCAGCCGCTACCGGAAACCCACGCCGCACCGGAGGTGCCACGCCCGGCCTTTGACCTCGCCTCGGCCACGGAGCGCGTCGCTGTGCAGAGCCAGTTCGTGCGGCCCCTCCTCGACGAAATCAGCCGCGTGGTGGTGGGGCAGCAGCTGATGGTCGAGCGCCTGCTGATCGGGCTCATCGCAGGCGGACACGTGCTGCTCGAAGGCGTGCCCGGCCTCGCCAAGACGCTCACCGTCTCGACGCTCGCCCAGGCCATCCAGGCGCAGTTCCAGCGCATCCAGTTCACGCCCGACCTGCTCCCGGCGGACCTGATCGGGACGCTCGTCTACCATCAGGCCGAGAGTCGCTTCGCCGTCAAAAAGGGGCCGATCTTCGCCAACGTCATTCTTGCTGACGAGATCAACCGCGCGCCCGCGAAGGTGCAGAGCGCGCTCCTCGAAGCGATGCAGGAGCGGCAGGTGACTATCGGCGAGACGACGTTTCCGCTGCCGCAGCCGTTCCTTGTCCTCGCTACGCAGAATCCCATTGAGCAAGAGGGCACGTATCCGTTGCCCGAAGCCCAGGTGGACCGCTTCATGCTCAAGGTCACCGTCGGCTATCCGACGCGCGACGAGGAACTCGCCATCATGCGGCGCATGGCGCGCACCGACGAGGTGACGCCCGTTCGGCCTGTGGTGGGCGCCGAGCACATTCTGAACGCCCGCGCCATGCTCAACGACTTGTACGTGGACGAGCGCGTGGAGGGCTACATCGTCGATCTCATCCTGGCCACGCGCAAGTCCGCGGCGAAGGGACTGGCGGATCTGCATGGCCTCGTGGCGTACGGAGCCAGCCCGCGCGCCACCATCAACCTCAACCTCGCCGCCCGGGCCCACGCCTTCCTGCAGGGCCGCGCCTACGTCACCCCCGAGGACGTACGCGCCCTCGCCCTCGATGTGCTCCGTCATCGCGTCACGGTCACGTACGAAGCCGAGGCCGAGGAGGTCACGCCGGAGCAGATCGTCGGCCGCGTCCTCGAAAAGGTCGAAGTTCCATAGGGCTGTGCGCTTTGAGCTATGGGCTGTGAGCGCTCATAGCCCGAAGCCCGAAGCCCGAAGCCCAGAGTCCATGCGCAAGCCCGAGCCGTTCAAGAAAGAGGCGATCACCGTCGCCTACATGGTGGATAAGGTCCGCTCGCGGATGGGCGTGGTGCTGGAGTTGCTCAACGGCGCCGACCCCGAAACGCGGCAAGTCACCGATGTCAACCTGCACCGGCCGGGCATCGCGCTGGCGGGTTACACGGCGCTCTTCACCCACCAGCGGGTGCAGATCCTCGGCAACACGGAATGCCGCTTCCTGATGCATATGAGCGAGGCCGAGCGGCTGGAAGCTTTCGAGCGCATCCTCGCCTTCTCGCTGCCCTGCATCGTCCTCACGGATGGGAACGCACTCGCGGAGCCGCTGAACGCCTCCGCAAAGCGGATGGGGGTGCCGGTCTACACCACGCCGATGCCCACGACGCAGTTCATGTACCAACTGCGCGATTTTCTGGAGGATCAGTTCGCCCTGCAACTGACCCTGCACGGCTCGCTCGTGGACGTGTACGGCATCGGTCTGCTGCTCAGCGGGCCGAGCGGCATCGGCAAGAGCGAGGTGGCGCTCGACCTCGTGGAGCGCGGTCACCGCCTCGTGGCCGACGACGTAGTGATCGCGACGAAGAAGACCGAGGAGGTGCTGATGGGTTCAGGAACCGAAATGGCGCAGCACTTCATGGAGGTTCGCGGCCTCGGGATCGTGGACGTGCGCGCCATGTTCGGCGTGCGCGCCATCCGTTTTCAGAAGCGGATCGAGGTGCTGGTGCGGATGCACCAGTGGGATGCAGATGAGGAATACACGCGCATCGGGATGGTGGAGGAGACCGAGTCGGTGCTGGATGTGGAGCTGCCCGTCGTCAAGTTGCCCATCATCCCGGGAAAAAATGTGACGGTCATCTGCGAGGTCATCGCCATGAACCACCTCTTGCGCCACTACGGCTACGACCCGGCTGAGGTGTTCAAGGAGCGGCTGGCCGCGCAACTGCAAAGCGGCCAGGGCCCGGCGCGCCCGCGCCGCGGCATCGAATGGTTCGAGCACGACTTCGAATGAGCATACGGGGCAGGCGAAAGTCTCGTGCATTTTTCGGCCCGCCTGGGGAGCGCTGTCGTTCCATATCGCACCAATCACGGCACATTACTCAAGCGGAGGGAGCCGCGGCCGACCTCTTAGTTGACTCGCATCAGGAGAACCCCTAGTTTTGCGGCCGGTGAAAGCGCTCCCACCACGACAGATTGCCTCGACGCGTTCTGCTCGCGTTTTCGCCCTCAGGGTCTGGCTTCGGCCGGGTCACTGGAGGGGACGGGGGTGTTATCCGGCTGCCTGTGCGAGCTTGTTCTCACCCGCTGTTCTGCAGGCGACCGACACCGCATCCCACCTCTCGTGGTGAGCCCGCCCTCGGCGCCGCCCACCCCCGAGCGCTGCCGACGAGCTCGCCACGAGAAGCTGCGATGATCGGCTCCCTGCCGTCCGTCCTCCAGCCGCCGCTTCTCTCATGCCGAAGAACAGCTACTACTACTA
>JABDIZ010000172.1 GCA_013003465.1 Rhodothermaceae bacterium | reverse complement strand
GCCTCACATCACCCCGTAGGCCAGCATGGCGTCGGCTACTTTGACGAAGCCGCCGATGTTGGCCCCCTTGATGTAGTTGACCGGCCCGTCGCCGTCGGAGCCGTAGCGGACACACGTCTCGTGGATCGAGTGCATGATGCCTTGCAGCCGCTCGTCCACCTCCTCGCGGCTCCACGAGAGGCGCAGGCTGTTCTGGCTCATCTCCAACCCCGAGGTCGCCACACCACCCGCATTGGCGGCCTTGCCAGGACCAAAGCAGATGCCTGCCTGCTCAAAGCGGTGCGCTGCCTCGGGCGTACTCGGCATGTTGGCGCCCTCGCTCACCACGAAGCAGCCGTTATCAAGGAGCACCTTGGCGTCGGCGTCGGCGAGTTCGTTCTGCACCGCCGAGGGGAAGGCGCAGGCGCACGGCACGCTCCACGGATTACCATCGGCGTGGAAGTCGAGACCGTTGGCGTCGGCAAAGTCGGACAGGCGCCCGCGCACCTCGTTTTTATGGTGCATCACGGCCTGGAGTTGCTCGGTCGTGAGGCCGTCCTTGAAGTGGATCATGCCCGAGCGGTCCGAGAGCGTGAGCACGGTGGCACCGAAGGCGAGCAGCTTCTCGGCGGTGTACTGCGACACGTTGCCGCTGCCCGAGACGACGCACCGCTTGCCCTCCAGGTCGTCGCCGCGGTGTCGGAGCATCTCCTGGGCGAAGTAGACCGAGCCATAGCCGGTGGCTTCGGGCCGGATGAGGCTCCCGCCCCAGCCGACGCCCTTGCCGGTCAGCACGCCCGTGAAGGCGTTGCGGAGGCGCTTGTACTGTCCGAAGAGGTAGCCGATCTCGCGCCCGCCCACGCCGATGTCGCCCGCTGGCACATCGGTGTCAGCGCCGATGTAGCGCTGCAACTCGGTCATAAATGCTTGGCAGAAGCGCATCACCTCCGCGTCCGATTTCCCCTTCGGATCGAAGTCGGAGCCGCCCTTGCCGCCCCCCATCGGGAGCGTGGTCAGGCTGTTCTTGAAGACCTGTTCGAAGGCCAGGAACTTGAGGATCGAGAGGTTGACCGAGGGGTCGAACCGGAGGCCCCCCTTGTACGGGCCGATGGCGTTGTTCTGCTGGATACGATAGCCCCGGTTGACCTGCACGCGGCCCTCGTCGTCTTCCCATGTCACGCGGAACATCAGCGCGCGGTCCGGCTCGGCAATCCGCTCTAAGATTCGCGCCTCCTCGTACACCGAATGGGCGTTGATGTACGGGATGACCTTCTCGGCGACCTCGTGTGCGGCCTGGAGAAACTCAGGCTGGCCTGGATTGCGGCGCTCCAGCGCCTCCATAAACGACGACAGTTCCATAGCGAGCGGTGCGGCTGATGGGAATAACGCTCGCGGAGGATACGCCGCAGCCCTGAAACTTGGAAGCACGTATGGGAGCGAGGGGTGTGGGTGTATGGGAGGAATGGAGGGAACCGAAAGAGAGGAGAGAACGGAGAGGGGTACTTCTCCGAGGTCGCCCTTCAACCCTCAACCTTCAACGCTCCAGCGGAATCGGTACCGTCACCACCGTGCGTCGGTCCACACCGATCGGGTAATGGAGGCGCAGCACCTTCGGGATCCGCCCCTCGGCCTCCGCCTCGAAGATGAGCCCACCGCGACGCGCCTCGCCCGAGGTCACGTCCTCATCCACCTCGCCGCCGTTGGCCTCAACGATGTTGTAGCGTCGCCCGGTATCGTCGGAGAGCCACGTGTAGGGCGCACGGCGCTGCCACGTATCCCATTCGCCCTCGAAGTCGAGCGAGCGCTCGGTGACGTTGAGGCGCACCTGCGCGCGCCCCGATCCTGCTGAGACAATGCGGACGCGCGTCACGGTCACCTCGAAGCGGTGCCCCCGGGTCGTCCGCCCGACACGGCGCGCATCGGTGGTGAACGATTGGTAGCGCGGCCCCTCGGGCGTGTCCATGGTCACGCTGAGGCTATAGCGGCCTGTCGCTCCCTCCTCCGCGCTCGACACGTCGAGCGCATACGTTCCAGAGCGGTCGAGTTGTTGTTCGATGCGCACGGCTCGGCCCCCCGTGCGCTCCACGAGGGGGCGGTCGCCGAGCGTGAGGGCCAGCTTGGGCGCAAAGCCCTCCGCACTGATCTCTGCGATGAGATAGGCGCCCTCGAACGCTTCGAACCGGTAGGTATCCACGTAGCGGCCGTTTTTGAACCAGCTCCGCTTGCCGAGTTCGCCGCTCACCGGATTCCCGTCAGTGCTGATGGTGAGCGTGCGGATGGCTTCGGTCTTGAGCGTGTACGAGCCCCGAGCCCGAGGCTCCTCCGAGGACACGAGCAGCGTGTAGGGCACATCCCAGCCAGGCTCGAAGCGCAGTTCGGCGGCGTGCTCGCCCTCGGCATCGAGGCGCAGCAGGCTGCCCCAGGGTTCCTTCACCTGGCCCTCCGGCCCGAGGAGATACAGGCGCGGCCGAAACGCCGACGCGGCGACGGTAATGATGGCCGGGCGTCCCGGCGGCAGTTCGAGCGCATGGATGTTTTCGTAGCGCTCGGCGCGCAGTTCCTCCGAGACACCCAGAACGCTCTCGTCGCTGTCGTTCGAGCCGATGCGCGAGAGGGTGCGGGGCGCTCCGGCGGAGAGTTCGTAGGGCCCTTCGATTCCCGACTCCCGCGAGGTCACGGCGATGAAGTAGCGCCCCGCCCCGGCCAACCCGGTCACTTCGGCCCGGTGATCGGTGGCCCGCAGGACGGAGGCGGCCATGCGCTGGCTATCCGGCGTCACCACCATCAGGTCGGGGGTGAAGGCCGCGGAGGTGACCACCACCGAGAACGGCTCGTCATCGGTCGCCTCGAAGGCGTAGTAGTCTTCCAGATGGTCGTCTGGGCCGAGGGCATCGGTAGCTTCGAGCGCGCCGGTCACGAGGCCAGCGCCCAGCGGCGCCGGATCCTGACGCAGGTAGTTGCGCCAGGCCATCTGGTCGGAGGCCGCCAGCCGGACCAATTCCTCTTCACTCGCTTCGGCGCCTCCACGAACCGTCACCGTAACGGCCGCCCCGAGCCCTAGGACCAGCACGACCAGCGCCGCCACGATGAGGCGCGGGTCGAGGTCGAACGAGCGTAGCGTCTCGTTGAATGAACTGGATTTCTCTGCAGGCTCCACGGCGGTGGTGGGGGAGCAATCGGGGCCGCCGAGCACGGCGATGCGGCGTCTCAGACGCCCGTGGCACGGCGGAGTTCGCGCGCTAAACTAGGGCCGAAGGGTCGCCAGTGGTATCCCATTCGGAACACACCGCGTTTTTGCCAGCCCGTTCCAGGCTGTTCCGGCCCCTCTCGATCTGGAGAAACATCGCTCCCCTAGCCATCCAACGCCTGTGCCAACAAGCAAGTTGGCCTTACATAGGTCACAGAGACCAATTTGCCATGCCTTGTCCTCCTCTCGCTGCCCTACCGTCTTGCACAGTGTCACCCGAGTCTGCGCAGTACCTGCGCGCCTCAGAGCATGGCTAGAAACGCCACTGCAGGCGCGCCCCGCTGAGCGTCGGGCGAAGTTGGAGGGCGGCCTCGGACGCTTCCCCTGGCCCCCCAACCAGCACGGCGTCTGCGGCCGCGTAGAGCCAGACTGCCGCCATACCGAGGGCCAGCACACCGCGCGTGTCGTACCATCGGTTCTGCGTGGCATCACGCTCGGGAATGCGTGTAGGGTCTCGCTCGTCCAGGTACTCTTGGTGCGCCTGCTCGTACTGCAGATGCGCGGTTAGCGTCCCCGCAGCCGTCGCCGCGGCGAGCCCCGTAAGGATCCACCCTTTGGCGGTCTCGCCTTTGTAGCGCTGCCCCCAGCCAGGCAGCACCGCAGAGCGCCACGTGGCGGCCGGGCGCGGATCTTCCAACCGGATGTACCGAACCGTCGGCGCCGAGTCTTGCGCGGCCGTGTCGCTCTCACGGATGAGGGTCGCTTTGGTGTCCTCGAAGAAGGCGAGCGTGACTGGCGAAACGAGGAGCGGGTCGAGCGTCAACTCGGGATCGAGCGACAGGGCCGCGCGGAACTGCTCCGAGGCTTCCAGTTCATCGCCCCGCGCATAGAGGATCAGACCAAGCGTGGTGTGCAGCCGCACGAGTTGATCGGGGGTGAACACCTCGAAGCGGGCGAGCGCACTCCGGGCTCGTGCTTCGGCCTCGCCATACTCCAGGTTCTCGTAGGCCGCCTCGACCTGGCTCACCACCGTGGCGGGATCGGCGCCCGGCTGGGCCATCGCTGCCGAGGCGCCGAGCAGGCTCAGGAGGAGAAGGGCGGGGAACCGTCGCTGCATACTCACCGCAGCCGCGTAAGTCGTTGCACCGCGTGCGTGCTGCCCGCCTGCGCGCGGACGAGATAGAGCCCGGAGGGCAAGACGTGCTGCGCCTCGCCCGATCCGTCCCAGTCAAGCCGATGCCCACCGGCGGCGAGCGGCCCCTGGTGCAGCATCGCGACCTGCCGCCCCAGCGCATCGTAGACGGCCACCGTGACGGTGCGTGGACGCTCCAGCGTGAGCGTCAGGGCTGTGACCGCGCGGAACGGATTCGGCCCCGCCAGCTCCAGCGCGAGGCCCTGTGCCGACGGCGCGCCGGGCTCGACGGCCGTGGTGGTCATGAGGGCTAGGCTGGTCGTCGCCAAGGCTCCTGAGTCGGTGTTTCCGCCGAAGACATAGAGCACCGTATCAACGGCAGCGGCTACGGCCGCTTCGCGCGGCTCGGGCAAGGCCGCACCGGGACTCCAGAGATCCTGCGCGGGATTGTAGACATCCACACGGTCAACGACGACTCCAGCGGCATTACGCCCGCCGATGGCATAGATCAAGTCGTTCACGCCCGCCCCGGCCAGCCCGCCGCGCGACTCGGGCAAGGGCGCGCGCGGTATGTCGCTGGGATCTCCAGGGATGTAGTGCTCCACATCGGCGAGCGGCCCGAAGGTGCTGAAGCCACCGAAGATGAGCACGCCGTCGCCTTCTGGAACGGCCGCAAAGGCGGCGCGCGGGACACTCAGTTCCCAGAAGGGATAGTCCACCCAGTCCCCTACGCTCTCATCATAGACCTCGGCGTCGCTGAGGAAGGTTTGCAGCGAATCGGTGCCCCCGAATGCATAGACGAACCCACTCACCGCAAAGGCCGCCAACCCCTCGCGTTCGCCCTCCAGATCATCGAAGCTCTCCCACCGATCGCGCGAGAGATCGTAGACCTCCACATCCTCCGTCACTTCCAACTCGTCGTCATCGTCGTCGAAAGCCCGGCCACCGATGAGCAAGATTTGCCCACTCAGCACCGCTGCCGCGGCGTTGAAGCGCGGCTTGTCCAAGGAGCCAACGGTCGTCCATTGGTCCGCTGTCGGGTTGTAGCGCTCCACGACTCCAAGCGCCATCCCGGCTGCGTCGCGCCCGCCCATCACGTAAATCTGGCCGTTGAGCACCGCCACGGCCGCTGCCGTACGGGGTGTGGGCATCGGCGCGATCTGGACCCAGTCGGACTGAGCGAGGACCGGCGGGGCACAGAGTCCTCCGATCAGAGCAAGATGAAACAGCGCGCGCTTCCACATGGAACACAGAGTCTAGAGGAGTCTCATCGCTTCTGCAAGCGCTGTGCCGATCAGGAGTCCTCGTCGCCCCCGAGCAGTTGAGCCAGGTTGTACTTCAGGACCGGCGTCTCACCTGCGCGGACCCGGACGGTCGTTGTCCAGGTACCGAGGCTGGGGTGCGCCAGGGTGAGCGTGTGCGAGCCGGGGGTGAGAATGAGCGTGCGGTGCGGCGGAACGGCACCGAGCGCCTGCCCATCGAGCGTCGCCTCCGCCCACGGCTGCACCTGCAGCGTGGCGCGGGCCACCCGGTCCCAGAGCGAGATGCCCAGGCGCGCGGCCTCCCCTGCCCGGACGGTGACCGTCTCTTCTACATCGGGGAAGTCGGGATGACGCAGCACGACCCGATGCGCCCCTGCCGCCAAGCCCTCTACCTCAACCAGATCGCTCTCGCCCACCTGCCGCCCGTCAACGAACACCGTGGCCCACGGCCGCACGGTCACGGTGAGCCGCCCGGGCGCCGCCGAGGGCTCGCTGGGGGGGACGATCGGCTCCGGCTCGGCGGGCAGGGGCTCAGGCATCTCCTCCTCCTCATCCGCACTGGCCTGCGCATCGGCTGCAGGCGGCGTGGCCTCGGCCAGGGAGTCCGGTGTCGCTACCGTGACCTCTTCGCGACCGGGTACGGCCTCGGGCTCCTCCTCCGGCGCTGGCACTCTCTCCGCGGGCATCTCGCTGGGATCAGCTGGGCGGACGACGAGCGAGTCGCCTTGGTCGCTACCGGTGGCGAGCGGCGCCCCTCGGTTGCCCCCCGATTGAATCGCAACGGCCGCGAGCAGGACGCCGACGACCAGCCCTACTGCGACCAGCACCGAACGCCATGACCAGCGAGCCCGGGGTGGAACCCGAGGGGCTGATGGACGCTCTGCCGATTCCTTCCGGGCAGGACGATGGACAGGCGTCGGCACCGCGAGATGCGGAGGCACGGGCACCGCCGGACGGGCAGCCCGATAGGCATCGGGATCGGCAAGAAAGGCGGCCAGGGCGGAGGCCTCCGCGGTCCCGTCCACCCCCGGACGCTGCCGACTGGCATCGAGGGCGTGCGCGGCTTCGGCGGCCGTGCCGTAGCGCCGGGCGGGTGCTTTATCGAGGAGGCATTGCACCGCATCCACCAGCGCCGAGGGGACGCGCGGATCGGCGCGCAAGGCCGGGATCGGATCGTGATGCAGGGCCGCATCGAGAGCGTGCGACGGCGTGGCCGCGGGGAACACCGGCCGACCGACGAGCACCTCGGCCAGCATCGCCCCGAGCGCGAAGAGGTCGGCGGCGGGTCTGGCGGGTTCACCCCGAACGACTTCGGGCGCGAGGTAGCCCGGGGTCCCACGCACCTCCCCTACCGCGCCCTGGGCTGCAATCCGCGACGCGAGACCAAAGTCCGCCAGCTTGACCCGGCCATCGGCCCCGAGGAGCACATTGGCGGGCTTGAGGTCCCGATGCAACACGCCCGCCGCGTGCGCCGCCGCGAGACCCCGCGCCGCCTCGGCGCCTACGAAGGCGGCCAACTCCGACGGCATCGCGCCGTGGAGAGCGATGGTCTCCGCCAACGACAGCCCCTCCACAAACTCGGTGACGATATACGGGCGTCCGTCTTCTCGGCCCGTCGCCTGGAGCGCTACCACATTCGGATGCTGAATGGCAGCGACGGCCCGGCCTTCCTGTTCGAGCCAGTCCACGAGCACCGGGTCCTCGGCGGCCTCAGGCGTGAGCACCTTGAGCAAGACGATCTGCTGCGCTGCTTGGTCGTAGCCTTTGTAGACGACGACGGCGTCACTCCGCCCCAGTTCGGCGAACGGCTGAATGCCTGCTATCGTGACAGGGTCAGGGATGAGCGCGTGGGGGTGTGGGCGTCTGAGGGCACGACGTCTAACGCATGAGGAACACGTTCTCTTCCCCTACTCCCACATCCCCAACCGCCCACACTCAATCGTCCTCGCTCCACGCCTTGAGCCGATAGTGCAGCCAGCGGCGCGAGACGCCGAGCACCCGCGCCGTTTCCGAGACGTTGCCGTCGTGCTGCTCCAGGGCCCGCAGCACGTGGCGCCGCTCGACCTCCTTGAGCGGCAGATCCGGGTCGAATGTTTCTTCGGCGTCGTCGCGGGGCAGCCGGAGGTCGTCCGGCGTGATGAGGTCGCCGCGCGCCATCACCGCGGCTCGCTCGATGGTGTTCTCCAACTCACGCACATTGCCGGGCCAACGATACCGGCGGAGCATATCGAGCGCCTCGGGCGTGAAGCCGCGCAGGTGCGCACGCGAGCCCGTGGCAAAGCGGTCGAGGAAGTGGGCCGCAAGCAACGCGATGTCGTCGCGGCGCTGCCGGAGGGGCGGCAGGTCGATGTGGATGGTGTTGAGGCGGTAATAGAGATCCTCGCGAAACGCGCGCTCGGCGATCTCGGTCTTGAGGTCCTTGTTGGTCGCCGAGACGAGGCGCACATCCACCCGCCGCGTCTGCGTATCGCCGACGCGCTTGAGTTCGCCCTCCTGGAGCACGCGGAGGAGCGACATCTGCAGCTTCGGACTCAGGTCGCCCACCTCGTCGAGGAAGACGGTGCCCCCATCGGCGGTCTCGAAGAGGCCTTTCTTGTCGGCGATGGCGCCCGTGAAGGCGCCCTTCTTGTGACCGAACAACTCACTCTCGAGCAAGTCGTCGGGTAACGAACCACAGAAGATGGCCACGAAGGGCCGCTCCTTGCGATGGCCGCTGTAGTGGATGGCCCGCGCGATCAGTTCCTTGCCGGTGCCGCTCTCGCCGCCGAGCAGCACCGTCGCGTCGGTGTCGAGGACGCGGGAGACCGTCTCGAAGACCTCGCGGATGCGGGCGCTCTGCCCGATGATGCCGTCGAAGCCGTGAACGCGCTGCACCTCGGTCCGCAGCCGCCGGTTCTCGTCGCGCAGCGACTGCATCAGCTCGGCGTTCTCGATGGCGACGGCCGCTTGGTTGGCGAAGGCCTGGAGAAAGGGCAGGCTCTCGCGCGTGAAGCGTCCCCGCCGCGTCACGGAGTCGAGGTAGATGGCGCCGATCTGGCGCGCCTTCAGGCGCAGCGGCACGCACGCAATGGATTGGATCTTTTGCAACACGACGCTCTGCGAGGAGCCGAAGCGCTCGTCGGCGGCGGCCTCATAGAGAACGACCGGCTCGCCCGACCGCAGCACCGCGCGGACGACACTCACCGAGCCCT
>JABDIZ010000167.1 GCA_013003465.1 Rhodothermaceae bacterium | reverse complement strand
GGCAAGCACGGTGTGGGTGAGCAGAATCGATAAGTAGAGGGTGCGCGCGGCGCCGGTGCCCGGGAAGCGAGTGGATCCGGCCAGGTAGTGGTAGGTGAGATAAGAGGCCAGAAAGAGCACCGAACACGCCAGCGCCGCGAGCATCGCCGCCTTGTGAGCCTTCTTCCGGCCTCGGCGGATCATCACATAGCCGATGACGAGGAAGGCCGCCGCCGTCGCGTTGAGACCGGCGTTGACCGAGGGCAGAATGCTGACGTCCATCCGCGTAGTGTAGCTGCCCCGACGGCGCCTGACAGACGGGTCCTAGGACGAGCCTCGGCGCCTCTCCTGGCCGCACCGCCCGAAAAGCGGTCGTCTTGCCGGAGAGCCCTCGGCCGACGGCGCCCAGGAGACAGGACCGCAACCAGCCTCGGCGCCTCTTGGCTCGCCGCTGAGCACCGGGATTCCACCAACAAGGGCTCGCGTGGTCGCGCCTCGCCGATGCGCCCTCCGACTCACCGGCCGCGACGACCTTTTCTCCTCGAGCGAGTTCCTTGTGGAGTTGCTCGAGCCCGTGGGGTACCGACAGCGCCCGCAGGGAAACCGCACCGGCAGCCTCCTCTAGTCCCTCCCAACAAGCACCCGACCGGGGTGCCGACGCGAACCAAGGTCGATCCGGGAGCACGGCGTCTCGTTGTGCACTCCGCCTCCCTGCCCCCGCATCGAAGGCTGCCGCGTGCGTCTCGGCAGCGGGCATTTGGCCCGAGTCTTCGAGGGACAGCGCCCGCAGAGAGACTGCACCGGCAGCCTCTCTACCGCTCGGGCTTCAGGCCCTGGGCACTCGAAACGCCTTGCGCACCGCCGCTACCTTGGATCGCGTCACGCAACCCGGCAAGTGATCGTTCACCAAGCCCATGGCCTGCATCAGCGCATACATCGTGGTCGGGCCGACGAACCCCCAACCTCGCGCTTTGAGCGCCTTGCTCATGGCAATCGACTCGGGGGTCGTTGCCGGCAGTCCTTTGCTTGGGCGCTTGGGCTC
>JABDIZ010000148.1 GCA_013003465.1 Rhodothermaceae bacterium | reverse complement strand
GGTTCAAGGACAAAAAGGCCGACAACCTGCTCGCAGGCCTGGCGGCGTCGGAGGGACGCCCGCTGCGGCGCCTGCTTTTCGGTCTCGGCATCCGGTTCGTCGGAGAGACGACGGCTAAGCTGCTCGTGGACGCCTATTCCTCGCTAGAGGCGCTCGGCGAGGCTTCGGCCGGAGACCTTGAAGCGCTGCACGGCATCGGCCCGGAGACGGCACAGGGGGTCACCACATGGTTCGCCCACGAGAAAAACCGAGCAATGGTGGCCGAGTTGCAGGCGCTCGGCGTCAACACGGTGCGCCTCCCTGAAGAAGCGCCTCCCGCGCCCGCTCCCGAGAGCCGCGTGGCGGGGCGCACCTTCGTGCTGACCGGGGCGCTTCCCACGCTTTCCCGAAGTGAGGCCAAAGCACTCATCGAAGCTGCCGGAGGAAAGGTCAGTAGCAGCGTCTCCAAGAAGACCGATTATGTAGTGGCCGGTGCATCGGCGGGTTCCAAGCTGAAGAAAGCGCAGCAGCTCGGCCTCACCATGCTCGACGAGGAGGCCCTCCGTCGCGTGCTCACCGAGGATGCCTCGGAGGAAGCTGCCCTTGAACCTGACACAGACGCCCCGGTTGATTCGTCTCCGGTGGCCGCACAGCCCTCGCTCTTCGACTGACGTGCTCGACGCCCTGAAAATCCGACTCGCTCAGGAAACCGCTCTCAAGGCGGTTCGAGAGCGCACGGTGGACCCCGCTCCGCCGCGTCCCCGGGATCGGACGGTGCTGGTGGTGCTGCCGCAAGAGGAGGAAGAGGTGCGGATTGCCTGGAAGCTCGTAAAGGCGATCGACGCGCCTCGGGGGCGTGTCATGCCAGTGAGTCTGCATGGGCGCGTGCCGTACGTCCCTGATGCCTTCGCCGGAGCTGTTTTTCAGGTCGAGGAGTCGAAGATGGACTGGCGGGGTCTGCCGAAGAAGGTCGTCTCAGACGCCGTCTGGACGCGGCGCCCGAACGTCGCGCTCGACCTCTCGTCCTCGTTCGACCTGGCGGCAGCCTATCTGGTGGGGGGCTCGTCGGCGGTGCTGCGCGTGGCGCTCCACCACCCGCAGGCTGAGCCGTTCTACGACTTCCTGATCGCCCCGACGCACGGCTACCGCGTCGCGGTGGGCGCACTGCGTCACTATCTGGCCGCGCTCGACCCGCCCGCGCTCGCCTTCTCCGACTGACCTGCTCTCCACGCCTGTGCTCGAACCCCTCGACTTCGTCGTCATCGTCGTGTACCTCTTGGGTGTGGCTGCGCTGGGGATGCGCGTGGGCCGGGGGCAACGCACAACGGCCGACTACTTCCTCGGGGGGCGGGATCTGCCGTGGTGGGCGGTCTGTTTTTCCGTTATTGCAACAGAGACTAGCACCCTCACCGTCATCGGCATCCCGGCGGTCGCCTACGGGGGGACCCTGCTGTTCCTGCAACTGACGCTCGGCTTCTTGCTCGGGCGCATCGTGGTGAGCGCGGTCCTGCTGCCGCGCTATTTCCGGGGTGAGTTAGTCACGGCCTATGCGTTCCTCGGCGACCGCTTCGGCGACGGTATGCGCGGATTGGCGTCGGTCACCTTCATGCTTACGCGCCTGCTGGCCGATGGCGTGCGCCTTTTCGCGACGGCTATTCCGCTCAAAGTGATCGCGGCCGGGGCCGGGCTCGACATCAGCTACGCGACCATCATCATCGCCATCGGTCTCGTCACGATTGCCTACACGTACGTCGGCGGGCTGCGCGCGGTCGTGTGGGTGGATGTGGTGCAGATGGCGATTTACGTCGGGGGCGCCGTGCTGGCAGTGCTCTTGATCCTCAACGCCTTGCCGGCCGGTTGGTGGGCGCAGGCTGTCGAAGCCGGAAAAACGACCATGCTGGACTTCGGAAGCGGGCCGACCGACTGGCTCACGCAGCCCTACACCTTCCTCACAGCCGTGATCGGCGGGACGGTGTTCTCGATGGCCTCGCACGGCGCCGACCAACTGATCGTGCAGCGCATCCTCGCGTGCCGCAGCCTCCGCGATGGACAGCGGGCGATGATCGGCAGCGGCATCGGCGTGATTGTGCAGTTCGCGTTGTTTCTGCTGGTCGGCCTCCTCCTGTGGGCGTACTACGACGGTGCGGCGCTCGATGCACTCGGCCTCTCGCGCGGCGACGAGATTTTCCCTAAGTACATCGTCGAGTCCATGCCGACAGGGCTTTCCGGGTTGCTGCTCGCGGGCATCATCGCGGCGGCGATGAGCACGCTCTCGTCGTCG
>JABDIZ010000142.1 GCA_013003465.1 Rhodothermaceae bacterium | reverse complement strand
CCGCAGGGGCGCGTCTAGCTTGGCGGCCCTCCCTGAGAGGAGACCGTTTCTCACCTGCCCGCCGCCTTCCCCATGACCGCCACCGCGAGCCTCCTGCTCGGCGCTGCCCTCGGGCTGGCGCATGCGGTCGCAGGCCTCGGCGTGGCGCGTCTCGCCAGCGGCCGCGAGGACCGGTTCTTCGCCCCCATCGTGCTCGGGGGGACCGTCCTGCGCCTGTTCGCAGCGCTCCTGGTGATCGTCGTTGTGTTCCTGTTCGCGTCGGTGCAGACGGCACCGTTCCTGATCGGGCTCGGCGTCACGTTCGTCGTGGGACTCGTGTCCGAAGTCGTTCTGCTCTTGCGGCGCCCGATGGCCGCTCCGCCTCGCGCCTAGCGCACCATGCTGAAGACCTCGCTCGTCGGGCGCCTCGCCCTCGCGCTCCTTTTCTCCCTCACGGTCGCTGCGCCCACCGCTCTCGCGGCCGGTGACGGCGAGGAACTCGACGCTGTCAGCCACACGGGAGACGGCTACTACTACGATCTCTCGCCCTTCGGCAAGATCCAGATGCCGCGCCTCTTCGTTATCCGCGATGCGGACGGGGGGCTCGGCCTGAAGGCGTTCGCGAACTCGAAAAAGGCCATCGACTCCGACGAGATCGGCGTGGATGCGCACGGCGTGGAGTCTCACGGGACGGACGGCATCGAGGAGGGAGACGACGTCGTTCTGGAGACGCAGAACGAGGCGCTCGTGACGGACGCCGTGGACGGCGGGCACGCCGAAGGCGACGACTACGCTGAGTACGGAGGCGTGGCCCCGTACTACGCGCACTTGGTGGGGGAGAACGGCAACGAGATCGTGCTCGACCTCTCGCCGACGCGGCACCTGATGTTCGCCCTCCTGGCCATCCTGCTCCTGAGTCTGCTCTTCCTGCCGATGGCCGGGAAGTACAAAAAGGGCGTCGGACGCGAGACGGCCCCGCGCGGCCTGCTCCAGAACATGATGGAGACGGTCATCCTTTACGTCCGAGACGAGATCGCGCGGCCCAACCTGGGAGACAAGACCAACAAGTACCTCCCGTACCTGCTGACGGTCTTCTTCTTCATCCTCACCTGCAACCTGCTCGGCCTCGTGCCCTTCGGCGCGACCGCCACGGCCAACATCTCGACGACCGTCGTGCTGGCCCTGTTCACGTTCGTCGTGACGCAGTTCGCCGGCACCAAGGACTACTGGGGCCACATCTTCAACCCGCCGGGCGTGCCCGTCGCGCTGAAGCCGATCCTCATCCCGATCGAGTTCCTGGGCATCTTTACCAAGCCCTTCGCGCTCGCCATCCGCCTCTTTGCCAACATGACGGCGGGGCACCTGATCATCCTCAACCTGATCGGGCTCATCTTCATCATCGGCAACACCTTTGGCGCAGGCGCCGGGTACGGCACGGGCATCGCCGCCTCCTTTATGGTGCTGTTCGTCTACGCCCTGGAGGTGCTGGTCGCCTTCATTCAGGCGTACGTCTTCACCATCCTGAGCGCGCTGTTCATCGGGATGGCCTCGGCCGAGCACGAGCACGACCACGACCACGCCGAGGACCACGGCCTGACGCCCCACGACGTGGCCGTCGCGGCCGCCAACGGCCAGGCCCCGCCCCCCGACAAACTCCACGAGCGCACCGTCGGCACCGAAGTCGCCTACGCGTAGCCGCTCCTGCCTCTGGCGACGTGGCACCCCGCCACGCCAGAGGCCCCGAACACCCCCGGGCGCGACTCTGCGCCCTCTCGTAGACAACACCACACCCAACCCACCCGCGAAATGGATCCCCTCGCACTCGGTTACC
>JABDIZ010000130.1 GCA_013003465.1 Rhodothermaceae bacterium | reverse complement strand
ATGAGAGAGACATCTGCTCCTGTTCAGATAGAGTGCGACCGCCCCGCGTTCTGCTCCCGAAGCCACTCCAGCAGCGGCGCGAAGTAGTTGAGCATCGGCTCGGCCGTCAGGTCGCGGCCCGTCGTCGCACGAAGGAGCTCGTTGCCGTCCACGGTGGCACCGGGCGAGAGAATATCCTTCAGGAAGTCGCCTACCGCGGGCTGGCCGAAGTAATTCGTGTCGCGCGGGTCCTCGCCGAGGATCTCGCGCGCGATGTGATCGTGGAGTTGGAACAGGAGCACGTTGGAGAGCGCGTAGTCGTAATACTGCGCCGCGTCGTTGTTGATGTGCGTCTTGGTGGCGGCGTCGTTGAAGGCACTCCCTACAGCGGCGCGACCGGCCTCGGGCGGCGCGATGCCCTGGTACCGTGCTTTCAACTCCCACCAGCGAGCGTTCCAGCGCTCGCGCGGCAGGGTGTTGGCATAGAGATCATGCTCGAACTCCGTCATCACGCCCGCAGACCACGGGATAAAGACGACGTAGTTGAGCGCTTCCTTGAACAGCGTCTGGATTGGATCGGGCGCCTCGCCCTCAGCCGCGAGCCCGACGCTGGCGAGGAACCGGGGCTGAAGTGACGCGAGCCCCATCAGGCTCCCGACCGCTTCGTGGTAGGCGCGGTTGGCCCCACCACGGAGGAGCGGCGGCACGTCGGGGTTGGTGTAGGCGAGGTAGTAGTAGATGTGGCCGAGTTCGTGGTGCGTCGTCTCGTACCAGTCGCGGTTGGGCTCGACGCTCATCAGGCTGCGCACGTCGCGCCCGAGGTTCATGTGCCACGCGCTGGCGTGGTTGTTCTTCTTGTAGGTAGCGTCCGGCGGCAGCGGATAGAGCGACGAGCGGGTGTAGAACGACTCCGGCAGCGGCTCAAACCCGAGCGACTGGTAGAAGCGCTCCGATTGCTCGACGAGCCATTCGGGGCCGCGCTCCTCCAGTGCCGGGTCGATGTCGGCGCCTTCGACGGTGACGAGCGCGCCCCAGTCCTGGCCCCAGCGATTCGGAAGCCAGTGCGCCGGGATCAGATCGGGCACGGGCACGCCGTAGCGCTCGGCCAGTTCGTAGCGGAAGTAGGTGTGCAGTTCTCGGTAGAGCGGGCGCAGCTCGTCGTTGAGCTGCCGCATGAGGGCCACCATCTCCTCGCTCGACATCCCGTAGTCGGAGACCTGGTAGCTGAAGTAGTCGTCGTAGCCGAGGGCCTGCACAACGCCGTTGCGGAGGTCCACGAGACGCTCCAGCCCATCCGACAGGGTCGGGCCGACCGATTTCGAGACGCTCCACGCGGCCATCCGATCATTCACGTCATTCGACTCGCGGAGGATGCGGTCGAGGTCGTTGGTCGTCACCTCCTCCCCGTCGAGGACGTAGGCGAAGCCGAAGAGTTGTTCGTTCTGCGCCGTCTCCGCGGCAATGCGTTCCCGGACGAGGTCAGGGACGGTCTGCGGATTGGAGGCCGCGGCGTAGAGGATCTCGTCGAGTTGCCGGACTTGCAGGTCCGTCAGGTCGTCGCGGCGCTCCAAAAAGGCGCGGGCCTGCGCGATGGTCTCGGCACTGCCGGTGAAGGCGGCGTAGGCCTCGTCGGCGGCCTGGACGCGCTGCGCATTCGTGTCATCTCCGTCCACGATGCGCGTGTTGGCCGCCCACTGCGCCTCGGCCGACTCGGCGTAGAGCGGCAGCAACGTCCGCGTGTAGAGGTCGATGAAGGCCTGCGCCTCACGCTGGATGGCAGGCGCGTTGCTCATATCCACCGCCTCGCCGTAGATCTCAACGCGGTCCACTTGCGTAGGCCTCCGAGGCGGCTCGATGCCCTGGACATCCACAGGAACGATGCGCGGCCCGCACCCGGAGAGGAGGAGGACGGCGAACAGGGAGACGAGGGCAACACGCATGGCGGCGATGGAGAAAGGAATCGAGACGGGCAGGGAACGGTTCAATATATCGTGTGCGTATGGGCGTTCCGCCGTAGTACTCCCCCATGCCGCCCTCTGATTCGCTCGTCGTCGCCCTGCCCCACGGCCGTGCGTACCCTCTGCACTTCCGCCCCGTCACCGAGCTGCCCGCGCTTCTGGAAGAAGCCAGCCTGGCGCCAGGACCCTGCCTCCTCGTGACGGACGAGAACGTGGGGCCGCACTATGCACCGCCGTTGTGCGCCTCGATGGACGCAGCCGGATGGGAGCCGACCGTGCTGACCTTCCCGGCCGGTGAATCCACGAAATCGCTGGACGCGCTGACGCGGCTCTACGATAAAGCGCTGGCGCTCGGCCTCTCCCGCCAAACACCGGTGCTCGCCCTCGGTGGCGGCGTCATCGGCGACCTCGCCGGGTTCGCGGCAGCCACGTTGCTGCGCGGCCTTCCCTTGATCCAGATTCCGACGTCGCTGATCGCCCAGGCAGACAGCGCTATCGGCGGCAAGACCGGCATCAACCACACGGCGGGCAAGAACCTGATTGGGGCGTTTCACCAGCCGTGTCTCGTGCTCATCGACACGGCGACGCTCTCCACGCTGTCCGAGCGCGACTACACGAGCGGCCTGGCCGAGGTCGTCAAAGCTGCCCTCATCGCCGACGCGGAGTTTGCCGAGTGGCTCGTGGCCTCCTGGGACGCTATCCTCGGTGGGGACACCGACACGGTGCACACGCTGGTACGTCGCGCGGTCTCCATCAAAGCCGAGATCGTTGCAGCGGATGAGCGGGAGGCTGGGCAGCGGATGCTGCTCAACTTCGGACACACCTTCGGGCACGCCATCGAACGCGTGACGGGGTACGGGACGTTCACCCACGGGGAGGCCGTCGCGGTCGGGATGCGCGCGGCGCTGCACCTCTCAGCCTCCGTGGCAACAGGATCGATCTGGACTGGCCCGCTTCCCAAGCCGTTTGCTCGCGCGGAGGCTCTCGTCGCACACCTGCCTGCATTCGGCTCGCTAGAGGCCGTGGATGCGGGAACCCTCACCACAGCCATGCGAACCGACAAGAAGCGTGGAGCCGCAGGCCTTAGGTTTGTCGTCCTCACCGACCTTGGGCATGCTACCGTGGTCGACAGTCTACCTGAACAGATGATCACGGCTGCCTGGCGCCATGTGGGGGCCCGCAGCACCCCGGCCTAGTCACTCGACACGCGTGGTGGGTACAAGGGGCGAACGTTCCGATCTACCTGACCGCTTTCTCTCTGCCTCATATGGATGCAGCCGAGCCGTATGCGTCGTGGAGCCGCCGCATCGCCGCATCCGACGAGGCTGCGTTCGAGGCGCTCTTTCGGCACCTGCACCCACCGCTGGTCCGCTTTGCCGCGGGCCTCGTCGGGTCGGAAGCTGAAGCCGACGACCTCGTGCAGGACGCGTTTCTTCGGATCTGGACCCGGCGGGAACAGCTAGACCCGCAGCGCTCGCTGCGCGCCTTGCTCTACCGCTCTGTTCGCAACCTCGCGTACAATGCCATCCGGGACCGCACCACCCATGCTGAGAAGCACACTGACATGATGCCGCCGCCCGCTCTCCCGATGCCCGATGCGGCCACCGAGGCCGCCTCGCTTGACGAGCGGCTCCGGCGGTGGATGGCGGAGTTGCCTGACCGGCAATGCGAGGCCCTCACGCTGAGCCGCTTCGACGGACTGAGCCATGACGAAATCGCCGCAGCGATGGAGATCTCGGCTCGAACCGTCAACAACCACCTTGTCGCTGCCCTCAAAACCCTTCGCACTCGCATCCTGACCTACGAGCCCGGGTACCTTGACCATTGATGCGGCGCCCCCTCAGCCCCCTCATGCCTGATCGTTCCCCCCTCCCTCCTGACCTCTCTGCTGCGCTCGATGCCGAGGCGCCCGAGACACGCGCCGACCTCGAACAGGTCTGGACCTTGCTCGGTACGCTCGAATCCGACGCCCCCTCCGAGTCGGACCGCGCCTGGGAGCGCCTCGCCGCCCAGATGAAAGCGGTGGCCCCCGGAGCCGTGTCCTCTCCCACGCGTCGTGCTTCAGATCGCGGGGCCATAGCCCCGACGCGCACGACTCGGCGACGACGGGCGCTGGCGTACGCCCTCCCGCTCGTGATCATCGCGGTGGTCGGAGCATGGTGGATGCAACCGGTCCACCTCACCGCCGGTGCAGGAGAGGTGCTATCCGTCTCTCTCCCCGATGGCTCCACAGCCACTCTCAACAGCGGCGCCACCCTCGCCCATCGGCGCGGCTTCGCCCGGCTGCCGTTCCTTGCCGCTGAGACGCGCGCGGTGCGCCTAGAAGGCGAAGCCTTTTTCGATGTGGAGTCAGACGAGCGCCCGTTTATCGTGGAGACCTTCAATGCACAGGTGACGGTGCTCGGAACGGCGTTCAACGTCCGAGCCCATCCCAATGAGGCCGAGACACGAGTAGCCGTTTCCGAAGGACGCGTCCGCGTGACCGGACCCGATGACTTCGCCACTGAGCTTACCATCGGCCAGGGCATTTCGGTGGGCGCGGCAGCTACCTCGCCCCCTGCCTCTTCGCCGGAACCGGTGGAGGTGGAGCAGGCGACGGCATGGCGTACCGGCGGCTTTGCCGTACGCGATCTTCCGCTCCGCGCGGTCTTCGACGAACTCGAGCGTCGGTATGGGGTTGAGATCACAGCGCCTACGCGCCTGGAGGCCGACGGGGATGTGACGCTCTACCTTTCAGCTCCTTCCTCGGCCGAAGAAATCCTGAACGATCTCTGCACGGCGAGGGGCCTCACCTACCGCGCCACCAGCCGAGGCTTTGCCGTCAGTCGAGCCGCCCGCTGAGCCGCCCCTGCGTTTCGTACCGTCCCCTTCTCGCCCTTGCCTCTCGTACGCCCTCTCTATGCCTGGCTGGTCCTGCTTCTCGCAATGGGAGTGGGCGTACCCGCTGCGCTCGCGCAGTCGGAAGCCCGCGTCACGCTAATCTTCCAGGGCGCGCCCCTCGCCGAGGCCGTGGAAGAGCTCGTGGCCGCCACGGGGATCGACTTGATCTATGGAGCGGAGGTACCGGGCGGGGCACGCGTCTACTGCGCGCTCGAAGAAGCACCGGCCGAGGCACACTTGCGCTGCATCGTTCGGGAGGCCGGGATCGATTTCTACCAGCTCTCGTCGGGGACTTACGTCCTGACGGCCCCGGCAGCACGGCAGCCGAGGCGGGGCGCCCTGGGCGGGGTGGTGGTTGATGCCGAGACGGGCGAGCCGTTGCCCTTCGCCAACGTCCTCCTGGCCGACACCTCAACCGGCACCGCGGCGGGTTCGTCGGGGCTCTTCACGCTGAACGGGCTGCTACCGGGTCCGCATACCCTCGTGGCCTCGTATGTCGGCTATGAACCCGTGCGCGCGGAAGTCATGGTCCCGGAGGGCGGCACCACGCGACGGCGCATCGCGCTTCAGCCGCAGATCGTGATGACCGACCAGCCCATCGTGGTTGACGGCCTCGCACAGCGCCTGCCCTCGGAGCTCCTCGGCGAGGCGGCGCTCGATGCGACCGACTTCGAGACGCCCTCGGGCTTCACCGCCTCCGATGTCACCCGCGAGGCGTCAACGCGTCTCGGCCTCAGCAGCCGCTCGCCGGTCGCCGACCTGTCTATTCAGGGCAGCACCACCGGCGAGCAACGTGTTTTGCTAGATGGCGTGCCCATCTTTGAACCCACCAGCTTCGGGCGGCTCCTGAGTGCGTTCAGCCCGCTCGCCATCAGGCGCCTGACCGTACACAAGGCCGGATTTGGCGCAACCAGGGGAAGCTATCTCGGCGGCATCATCGAGGCGGAGCACGCCATCGATGCCCGCAGCCCAGAGGCGACGCTCGACTCCGACCCCTATCAGGTCAATGCCCGCGCCCGCAGCGGCTTTCAGTTGGGCAACAACGTGCGGGGCGCTGTGCTCCTCGCTGCCCGCTCGTCTCTCTGGGACCTCTACCGCCCGTCTGCGCTCGATGCTAGCATTCGTGACTGGAACCGGATCGACCCGCTGCTCGCGGCGACGTGGACCACCATTCCCCTCAGCACGGCCACTTTCACGCCGCACCGGCACGGCTCAGAACTCGGCTATACGGATCTGCATGCTGCCACGCGCCTCCAGTTCGGCGCCTTCCGTACGTTGACCGTCTCCGGCTACCGGGGCACCAATGACATCGGCACCGACCTGTTTGCGGCGGGTACCGCCGAGCCGGGCAGCCCGGACGCCGTCCCGCTCATGCTCTCGCGGGACCACTATGCGTGGACGAACGAGGGCGCCCAGGCCCGCTACGACTGGCTGATCAACGCCCGCGCCTTCGCCAACCTCCGCGTCCGTGCGAGCCGCTACCGCCTTGATCACGAGTACGCGATGGTGACAGGCACCACCACGCCCGACCTCTCCGCCGATGAGGGCGAGGCCATCTTGCTTCAGGTCCTCAACACCTCGCCGCTGGCCCGCGACCTCAACCGCATTAACGAAACGGCCCTCGAAGGCACGCTCAGCTACAGCCTCTCGCCGGGCCACACGACCGACCTCGGGTTCAGCCTGAGCCGGGTGACGACCCACTTCCACCTGGGCGGCCAGGACGCACCGATCGGGCGCGGCTTCCGCCTCCTCGATCAGCAAGAGGCCCCGTGGTTTCTCGCGGGTTCCGTGCAGCATCGGGTTGCGATGACCCTGAACTGGAGCCTCGAAGCGGGCTCGCGTGTGACCTATGTGCCTGAGCGGCAGGCCGTCTACGCCGAACCGCGCCTCGCCCTGCGCTACGACACGCCGACGAGTCCGGTGGGCGGCGTGGCCGCGCGGCTGGCGGGCGGCCTCTACCGTCAGTACATCAACCAGTTCGACGTCAGCACCATTGGCCCCAGCGCGCTCATGCCGAGCGTGCGGTTCTGGCTTCCCGTCGGGGCCGACGTAGCACCGCCGCGCGCCTACCACTTGGCGGCCGAGGCCCTGATTACCCCGGCCGAGGGGTGGGCTGTGCGAGGCGAAGCCTACATCAAGGCGCAGCCGCAGCTTCTGGAACTGGATACTCGCGCGCTCGCGGCCTCCCTCGACAGCGACCCCGTACCCTTGATCGGGCCGAGCGACGGCATGGCTTACGGCTTCGGCTTCGAACTCGAACGCCGAACTGAGCGCATCGCCGGACGGCTGCTCTATGGCTCTGACTACGCGGAGCGCCGCTACCCCGGACGCTTCAACGACCAGCGCATCGCCACGCCCTCCACACAGCCCCACCGCGTCGTCGCGGCATTCGACTGGAAGATTCTGGACGGGCTTTCGGTGCTGACGCGAGGCCGGGGTATCTGGGGACGCGGCTGGGCTTTCCGGCAGGCGTACTACGACTACCTGCCTGCTCACAACGGCGCCAGCGCCTACGCGCCCTACTCGTTCGAGCGCCCGGACGAGGATCGCCTCTCCGCCCTCGTTGAGTTCGATGTGGGCGTGCGCCTTGAGCAGCCCCTGGGCCCCACCCACCTTCGCATCGGGCTCGATGTAGCGAACGTGCTCGACCGGGCCAACGTGCTCGACTGGAGCCTGCAACCCACGACCACGGACGGCACGACGCAGTTCAACCCGGTCACGCGCATGTTGCCAGGTCGCTCGATTGCGCTATCGGTACGCATCCGGTACTGAGGACGAAAAAAGTCCGACACGCGGCTAGTCACCCCGCCGAGGTGGTGGGTATGTGGATCAGAAGGGGCCGGGCATCCACCGGTCCCTTTCCTTTCCACACACCACTCTCCCCCCATGCGTTCCTTTGTCCCCCTGCTCCTGCTCCTCGTCTTTCTCGCGCTTCCTCTCAGCGGCTGCGACTCTGAGGATCCTGCCCCAGCCTCCAATACCATTAGCGATCTGGCTCAGGCCACGCCTGATCTGAGCACGCTCGTCACGGCACTCGCCGAGGCCGGGCTGGTTGATGACCTGGAAGGCGATGGCCCCTTTACGGTCTTCGCTCCTGTCAACTCCGCCTTCGATGCGCTCGGCGCCGATGTGGTGGGCCAACTCCTGGCTGACGGCAATGGTGCCATTCTGAGCAAGGTGCTCACGTACCACGTGGTGCCGGGCCTCGTCCTCTCCACCGACCTGAGTGACGGCCAGCAGGCCACCACACTTCAGGGATCGGACGCGACCATCACCCTGGAAAACGGGGAAGCGTTCATCGACGGCGTCCGCATTATCTCGACCGACATCATCGCCGACAATGGCGTGGTCCACCTCATCGAAGGCGTGCTGACCACCCCGCTCGATATCGTCGACACGGCTACTATCCAGGGTTTTGGCAACCTCGTCGCGGCCCTCGATGTGGCAGAACTTGACGACGACTTGATGGGCGATGGCCCGTTCACCGTCTTCGCACCGACCGACCAGGCATTCGAGGAGGCTGCCACGGCGCTCGGCACTGACATCGCCGGGCTGCTCGCGCTCGACAACCTCGACGAGATCCTGTTGTACCACGTCGTTAGCGGCAGCGTGCTGGCGAGCAACCTCTCGGACGGCCTGGACGTGATGACGCTCAACGGCGCTTCGTTCACCGTGCTCCTCAACAGCGGTGCTGCCATCGACACCGACGGCGACGATGCAGCCGACGCCACGATCACCGCCACCGACCTGGAGGTAGGCAACGGCGTCATCCACGTCATTGATGCAGTCCTGCTGCCTCCAGCGGAAAGCTGACCCCACCATACCGCTGCTCGTGCGCCGATTGGTGTGGCGCGGGTGGTTCTGCGGTCCTGCCGGAGTGCGATTCCCGTACCAACCGGCGCGGCTCAGGGACGCAGGCCTCCGCCTCGCACCAATCGGCGCACCAGCGCCTCCGACGCCCGGGCCCCGTAAGGCTCGGGCGTTTTTCTTAGGAGTCGGAGTATTCCTCTAGCGGCACGATAACCGTGGTGCTGAACGGCTCTGCGCCTTGTGCGCCCCAGAAGGCCCGCCCTGCGGGATTGGCAGCCAGCACGCCTGCCCGGATTTCGGTGGCCCCGATTCCCGCGGCCCACACCCGCACTGCATCCAGCAGGGCCACTCCGAGGCCTTGCCCACGTGCTGACGGATCCACGAACAGATCGTCCACATGCACGAAGGACACCGGAGCATAGACCGGCACGGGCCAACCGGCGTGCGCCGTCAGCAACCCCACGAGCGTGCTTCCATCGGATTCTGCCACCCGAAGGCAATGATGGTCGCTCCGGACCCACTCGGGGAAGTCGTGCGCCCACCGTGCGGCCGCGTCGGCGGCGAGGCGGTAGCGCGGTTCGAGCGCTTCGTGCTCGCGGTGAAGGGCGAGCCAGAGCCCAAGGGCGGCCTCTTGATCGGCGCGCGCGGCCGGTCGCACGCGGATCACGCTCATCCGGCTACAGCCATGGAACGCGGCGCGAGACGCCCCTGCGCGTGGAGCAGTTCGGCGTTCAAAATGGCACCGCCTGCGGCTCCCCGGATGGTGTTGTGGGAGAGCACGACGAACTTAATGCCGTAGCCCTCGGGCGCGATGGCCGGGCACGCCTGCACCTTGCCGACGGAGACCTGCATACCGCCTTCAGCGCGCGAATGGCGACGCGGCTGCGGATAGCGCGGGTCCTCAAACACGCGCACCGGCTGCGCGGGCGCGGTAGGCAGGTTGAAGTCGGCGAGCGGGCTCGGCCAATCGTTCAGCACGGCGGCTGCTTCCTCGGGCGAGGCGGGCGAGGCAAGGCGCACCGAGGTGCACTCGAAGTGCCCATTGAGAACCGGCACACGGTTGCACTGCGCCGACACGGTGATCGGCGCATCGTCTACGCCTGCCTGGGCGAGCGTCCCGAGAAGCTTGCGCGTCTCGATGGCCATCTTCTCCTCCTCGCCGCCGATGTGCGGCACCACGTTGGCCAGGCTGTCGAGCGAGGGCACGCCGGGATAGCCCGCTCCGGAGAGCGCCTGCATGGTGACCACGTGCACAGCCTCGATACCGAACGCGTCGTGGAGCGGCTTGAGCGCCATCACTAGGCCGACCGTCGAGCAGTTAGGATTGGTGACGATATACCCGCCGTGCACGCCCCAGTCCTGCCGGTCAATCAGCGCCGTGTGGTCGGGGTTGACCTCGGGGATGAGCAGCGGTACATCGGCCGCCATGCGGTAGTTGCGCGCGTTTGAGATGACTGGAATGCCCGCCCGCGCGAAGGCCGCTTCGATGTCGCCCGCGGCGGAGGCATCGAGGCCGGAGAAAACGAGGTCGCAGTCAAAAGCTTGCCCCGGACCTGATCCAGTGTCGGGTGTGCACTCTTGGACGGTCATGCCTGCGACCGCGGCGGGTATTTCGTCGGCGCCGATCCAGTTGGCTGCCTCGGCGTAGGACTTGCCCGCCGAGCGCTCCGACGCGGCCAGCGCCGCGATTTCGAAGAGCGGGTGCTCGGCCAGCAGTTCAACAAAAGTCTGGCCGACGGCGCCGGTTGCACCGAGGATGCC
>JABDIZ010000118.1 GCA_013003465.1 Rhodothermaceae bacterium | reverse complement strand
GTACAGAGACCCGCACTTCTAGGAGCCGCCCCTCATCATCCCACACCCCATGTCAGACCAGCCCGTCTACGTGCTCCTCGGTGGAACCGGGGGGATCGGCCAGGCGCTCGCCCGGACGCTTGCCCCGACGGCACGCCTGATGCTAGGCGCCCGTTCGAGCGAATCTCTCCGTGATCTCGCTGCCGAAACCGGCGCCGCCGCGTACACCGTCGATGCAACGCATGCGGAGGCTGTTGAGTTGGTCATTCAGGAGACCGTCAATCAGTACGGCCGCGTAGATGGGGTCGTGAACCTCGTCGGCTCGATCCTGATCAAGCCTGCGCATCAGACCTCGGCTGCAGAGTTTGCAGAGACGATCGCGCTCAACCTGACTTCGGCGTTTAACACGGTCAAGGCTGCGGCGCCTGCGATGACGGACGGCGGCAGTATCGTCCTAATGGCCTCGGTGGCCTCCGAGTACGGGCTTCCCAACCACGAGGCGATCGCGGCCGCCAAAGGCGGCGTGTCGGGACTTGTGCGCTCTGCGGCAGCGACCTACGCGCCCAAAGGCGTCCGCGTCAACGCCCTGGCCCCTGGACTCGTCCGTACGCCGCTGTCAGCCCGCCTCACCCGCACCGAGGCGCAGGTACAGGCATCTGCTCGGATGCACCCACTCGGGCGGATCGGCGAACCCAATGACATCGCCCAGGCCATCGCCTTTCTCCTCGACGCGCAGGCCAGTGGCTGGATCACCGGACAAGTACTCTCCGTGGACGGCGGCCTCGCCACAATACGCTCTCGCGGCTGACTCCTCCCATGGCTGCCACGCTCGTCTGGTTTCGCAACGACCTCCGCCTCGCCGATCACCCGGCCCTCACCCGCGCCACCGAGCGCGGGGAAGCGGTCATCCCAGTGTTCATCTGGGCCTCCGAAGAAGAAGGCGACTGGCCCCCCGGGGGAGCCCACCGCTGGTGGCTGCACGAAAGCCTGCACGCCCTCGATACGGACCTGCGCTCGCGGTCCAGCCGCCTGATTCTCCGCTCCGGCCCGAGCCTCGATACCCTCCGCGCCCTGATCGACGCGACGGGTGCAGAGGCCGTCTACTGGAACGCGCGGCACCTCCCAGCGCTGCACGCCCGCGATGCGGAGGTACGCGACGCACTGGAGGCCGACGGCATCGCGGTGCGCACGTTTGCCAGCCGCATTCTCCACCACCCCGATGCGGTGGAGACGACTTCGGGTGGCCCCTATCATGTCTTCACACCCTTCTGGAAAAAGCTGCGGTCGCAACTCGAGGTCGCCGAACCCCTGCCCGTTCCACGCTTGGGTGAACGCCGCGCACCGGCCTCGTGGCCGGAGAGCGCATCGCTCGATGACTTCGACCTGACGCCCGTTGAGCAGGACGGTGTGGATTGGGCCGAGGCCATGCGGGCGGAGTGGACTCCAGGCGAAGCAGGCGCGCAGGATCGCCTAGAGCACTTCATCGAGGAGGCGCTGATCGAGTACCCCACCGAGCGCAACCGTCCGGACAAGCGTGGCTCGTCTATGCTGTCGCCCTATCTGCACCACGGCGAGTTGGGCCCCCGGCAGGTCTGGCATGCCGTCAACGCGTGGGTCCACAACGGGGCCATGCGCGAGGCGGCCGACGTGTTTCTCTCCGAGATCGGCTGGCGGGAGTTCGGCTACCACATGCTCCACCACTACCCCGATCTGCCGATGGAGCCGCTGAAAGCCAAGTTCGCGGACTTCCCCTGGCGCGACGACGCCGAGGCGCTGGAGCGCTGGCAGCGCGGTCAGACGGGCTTCCCCATCGTGGATGCTGGCATGCGCCAGCTCTGGGCGCTCGGCTGGATGCACAACCGCGTCCGCATGATCGTCGGCTCCTTCCTGACGAAGGATCTGCTGCTGTCCTGGCAGAACGGCGCGCGCTGGTTCTGGGACACGCTCTGCGACGGCGACCTCGCCAGCAACACCCTCAATTGGCAATGGGTCGGCGGCTGCGGCCCGGACGCGCAGCCCTTCTTCCGCGTGTTCAACCCCATCACGCAGGGCGAAAAGTTCGACCCCGACGGCACCTATGTCCGGCACTGGGTACCCGAACTGACCGAGCTACCCGATGCCTACCTCCACAAGCCCTGGGAAGCCCCCGCCGAAGTGTTGACAGAGGCAGGCGTGACGCTCGGCAGTACCTACCCTGAACCGCTCGTAGATCATGCCGAGGCACGTGAGCGCGCACTCGACGCCTACCAGACGGTGCGCTCCTCATGAGCCGTTTCGTCCGACGCACCCCCATCGCAACCTCCGCCGACAACCTCTTCGCGTGGCACGCACAGCCCGGCGCCTTCCAACGCCTCACGCCTCCGTGGAGCGGCGTGAGGCTGGAATCGTTCGAGGGGATCGGCGAGGGGGAGCGGGCGGTGATTCGCCTGAGCCCGGGCGTTCGTTGGATCGCCGAGCACCACGTCCTGCCGGAGGCCGAGCGCCGAGCGGGCATCCTGGGCTTTCAGGACGTGCAGGTGACGGGCCCGTTCGCCGCGTGGACGCACCACCACCGCTTCCTCCCCGACGGCCCCGGTCGGTCAATTTTGGAAGACGACATCACGTACCGGCTGCCTCTCGCTCCGGTGTCGAAGATCGTCGCAGGAACCTTCGCCCGGCGGCAACTGGCCCGCATGTTCGCCTACCGGCACCGCGTCACCCAGGGCGATGTCGGGCGCCACACCGCGACGGCGCTGGAGCCTCTGACGGTCGCCCTCACCGGCGCCTCAGGATTGCTTGGGAAGGCGTTGTCGGCGTTTCTGCTCACCGGCGGACATCGCGTGGTGCGGCTCGTCCGCTCTAGGCAAGCTGTGACAACGTGGAACCGCAGTGAGGCCGAGCAAGCGCTCTACTGGAACGTGGAGCAGGGCGAGGTGGACGAGGTCGGACTGGCGACCTCCGCGCCCGATGCCGTGATCCATCTCGCGGGCGAGCCGGTGTATGCCCTCCGCTGGACCAACGAAAAGAAGCGCCGCATCTGGGAGAGTCGGACCAAGGGCACGCAACTGCTGAGCCGCGCCCTGGCCCGGCTGGATCGTCCGCCCCGCGTGCTGCTCTCGGCCTCGGGCAGCGGGTATTACGGGGACCGAGGCGCGGATCGCATCACCGAGGGCGAGCCACCCGGCGCGGGGTTTCTCGCGGAGGTCTGTCAGGCATGGGAGGCGTCCACGCAGGAAGCCGAGGACGCTGGCATCCGTACCGTTCATCTTCGGCTCGGCCCGGTCCTCTCCCCTGCCGGAGGCCTGCTCGACACCCTCCTGCCGTTGTTCAAGCTAGGCCTGGGCGGGCACGTAGGGCGCGGCGATCAGTTTCTGCCCTGGGTCGCCCTGGACGATGTGCTGTACGCCGTACTCCACCTCCTCGCTGGCGATCTCGACGGTCCGGTTAACCTAAGCGCGCCCACTCCGGTGACTATGCGCCGCTTCGCCAAGGCGCTGGAGCCGGTGCTGTGGCGTCCCGCTCGGCTTCGAGCGCCCCAGTCACTCCTTACGTTCCTCAGCGGCGACCTAGCACGGGAGACGGTGCTGGCGAGCAGTCGCCTCCTGCCGCAGCGGTTAGTGGACGACGGCTTTACCTTTGCCTACCCAGCACTGGATACCGCCCTCCGCCACCTCCTCGGCGCCACCACCGAGGGTTCTCCCGATCTGCCTGCTTTGCCATGACTGCTCGTGCCTGCCTGCTTCTGCTCGTTGTGCTGATCGGGACCCGCCCCGCCTGGGCGCAGGCCGCTACGGATCAGGCTGCTGAGCAACTGGAACCCTTGCTCGCTGAGATGGCACTGCTGGCGGCCACCGCCGCGCTCATCCACGACGCGCAGGGGCGCTATCCGGCGACGCCCTTCGAGTTGCTCAGCGCACCCGTCGCCGCGGACACCGAGTTGCGCGGCATCACCTTCGCCGACCTCGGCCTCTCGGCTGACGCTGATACCCTCCGCATCGTCTACCTTCTCACGCCAACGCCCGAGACACCCACTGAGCGGGGCGGCGCCGTGCTCGTTACCCGTATTGACGATGGTTACACCGCCCGCTTCCGCCTCGCCCACCGCGACGACGCGGATTTCTCCACGCGTTCGCTCCCCATCACCCAGGCCGACCTGCTGCGCGTCCGCGAGACGCGAGGCATGCTCTGCCTTGATCTCGCGCACATTAGGGCCTTACTGGCCGACGGCACCCTCGCGCAGCGCGCGCCGTACCTGAGCGAGGACGAGGACGGCTTGACTGTTGAATTCACCGCGCATGGCGGCACCCGCTCAGTGGGCACCGCCACCCTCACCCCCGATCCATAACCGCTCGTGGTTGATTCCGATGTGCTCATCGTGGGGGGCGGTCTCGCTGGCCTGGCCTGCGCGCGACGCCTCACCGATCGCGGCCTGTCCGTTCGGCTCTATGAGGCAAGCGATGCCGTAGGCGGGCGCATCCGAACCGACGTGGTAGACGGCTTCCGCCTCGACCGGGGGTTCCAGGTGCTGCTGACGGCCTATCCCGAAGCCGAGCGCGTCCTCGACTATGACGCGCTCGGCCTCGAACGCTTCGATCCAGGCGCCTTGGTGCACACCCGCTCGGGGGTGGCGCGCGTGAGCGATCCCCTTCGGGCCCCGACGACGCTCCCCGCGACCTTACTCGCCCCCGTCGGCTCCTTGGCTGACAAGCTGCGTGTGCTGCGGCTCCGCCGCGCCGTCACCAAAGGCGCTCCGGAAACGATCTGGTCGTGCCAGGAGATGACGACTGAGGCCGCCCTGCGCGAGCGCTACGGCTTTTCGGAGCGCATGATCACGCGCTTCTTCCGCCCCTTCCTCGCGGGCATCTTCCTCGAAACGGACCTGCGCACCTCCAGCCGTGCCTTCGAGTTTTACTTCCGCATGTTTGCCGAGGGGCACGCCGCCGTCCCAGCGAACGGCATGCAGGCCATCCCTGAGCAACTCGCTGCCACGCTACCAGCAGGCACCGTCCACCTCAACCATCGCGTGAAGTCGGTTACGGCCCATACGATTGAACTGGAGCACGGCGAACAAGCCGAAGGAGGGGCGGTGGTAGTCGCAACCGAAGCGCCCGAAGCCCACTACCTGCTCGATGGCTTCGCCGACCCGGGTTCTCGTAGCACCGTGTGTCTCTACTGGGCTGCGGACACGCCGCCCTTCAATGAGCCGCTCCTGATGCTCGACGGCGACCAGATTGGCCCGGTGAATAACGTCGCGGTGATGTCGAATGTGGCGCCCAGCTACGCGCCGAGCGGCCAGGCGCTGATTTCGGCTAGCATCGTGGGGCATCCAACCCAATCCGATACCGAATTGGAGACCGCATGCCGGCGGCAGATGCGGCAGTGGTTCGGCGCGCAGGTAGACGCGTGGCGACTGCTTCGAATCGATCGCATCCTCCACGCCCTGCCCGACCTGGACAGCCTCGAGCCACCCGAGCGCCCATTCCGCCGCCCCGATGGGCTGTATGTGACCGGCGACCACCGTCGCAATCCCTCTACCAACGGCGCACTGCTGGCCGGTCGGCACGCCGCCGACGCGGTGATTGCCGACCTCAGTACTGGATCTCGATGAAGCTCGTCTTCGCGCTGCACGCCGTCGCCACCCTCGCGATGTTTGGCGCCATCTGGATCGTCCAACTCGTTCATTATCCCCTATTCAGTGGGGTCGGCGAAGCGGGATGGACCGCCTACGAAGGCCAGCATCAGACTCGCATCACGTGGATCGTCGGTCCCCTGATGGTCGTGGAACTGGTGACGGCCGTCTGGCTTGTGTTCGAGCGCCCACCGTTCGTGCCGACCTGGATGGCTTTGCTGGGCGTGCTGCTCGTCGGCGTGATCTGGCTCTCGACGGCATTCGTGCAGGTGCCGCTTCACAATACCCTCAGCCAGGGCTTCGACGCGACGGCGCACCAGCGCTTGGTGGCGACCAACTGGATTCGTACCGTGGCGTGGTCGCTCCGGGCCGGACTCGTGAGTTGGTTCGTCTATCGGCTCGTTCCCTGAACAAGCCGCTCGGGTGCAACGAGACGGAAGGCTTGCACGCGCGCATCGTTGTTTCCTGCGATAAGCAGGGTGCCCATGGCCGTATTGAGGAGCACAACACTGCGCACATCGCCAGGGAGCGTCAAGCCGCTCATTCGGCTAGGCACCGACTGCCACTGTGTCTCGTCGTGAAGCAATACGGCTCCTCGCAATGCATCGTAGGGTCCTCGCTCTACATCAGCACTCCGCGAGTTACCTGCCAGGATGAGGTCCTGCTGCCCATCCGCATTCACGTCGACCACCGTTGCGGTATACACCGGTGAAACCTGCGCCGCGCGAGGCAGCATCGAGGCCGTGAAGTGCCCTGCTCCATCGTTCTCGAACCACACCGACGCAAAGGTGCCCGCTTCGCGGACGAGCGCGCCATCCAGTTCCGTCGGCGTGAACACCTCATCGATAGTCGAGGCAGCGTAGCGGCCGTAGCGAGGAAAACGCTGCTGGAGGTACGGCAGTTGCTTTGTGATCGCCTCGCGCCGATGGATCGGGTACTCCTGTCCATCCGGGTAGTAGAGCGACAGGACGGGATCTAGAGCGCCGTTGTTGTCGAAGTCACGTGCCCGGACACGTACCGGCTGCTCGGCACTTCCTCGGATCCGCGAGTTCAGCCCAAGATTTCCGGCCACCAGATCGAGGTCTCCGTCCCCATCGAGATCGGCCACCGTGAGGGTGTTCCACCAACCTTCGAATCCATCAAGTCCTGTATCTGCGGATCGCTCGAGAAGCCCTTCGCTTGTTCGCGTCCATACCTGTGGCGTCATCCACTCGCCAACAACGATCAACTCAGTCACTCCATCGCTATCGAGATCGGCCCATGCGGCATCGGTTACGAGTCCGATGTCAGCAAGCCCAGTAGCCAGCGTGGCCGTGGCATCTTGGAAACGTCCGGCACCGTTGTTGATCAGCAGCGCACTCCGCGGACTCTCGGGGTAGCGCCCTGGCACCAGCCGTCCGCCGACGAACACATCGAGGTCGGCATCGCTGTCGACATCGCCTATGGCCAGGGCACCCGCCGGGACGGGCAAAGGCGGGAGTGATCCGGGTGGAGCGGGATTGAACTGCCCGGTACCCTCGTTTAGATATAGCCGATCCTGATAGGCCTGCGCCGCGTCTTCACCTCTGCCTGCGACGTGGCTGCCTCCAGACCCCACGAGCAGATCGAGCGCGCCATCGCCGTTGGCATCGAAGAACAGCGCCTCGGTATCCTCGCGCGCGGCGTCCCCGATCCAGGGACCCTCTGCTTGCTGGAAGCGGCCGTCTGCCGCTTGGAGGAAGAGCACCCCGGCTTGCCCGGCCGCTCCGCCGACGAACAGGTCATCGAGCCCATCGGCGTTCACATCACCGGCGGCCATGGGCGGTCCCGCGTGCGAGTGCATGTGGGGCAGCAAGCCATCACGCTTGAAATCGATGAAGCCGTCCTCGTCATGGACGAAGTCGAGCCCGAGCCCTGAGGCCTCGGCGAAGAACACGGCCTCACCCAAGCCATCCTGCTCGCGCGCCTCTTCTTCGCTCGCCTCTGCATAGCGCAGCGTGATGACCTGATCAACCGGGACATTTTCCAACCGCTGCCACCTCCCATCAGGCCAGCGAACCTCGATGGTTGCCGCAGCGGCTTCGCCCAACCCGAAATGCAACTCCGGAGCCACCGACGAGAAAAAACCACGCGTGGTCACGTTTTCACCAACGAGACGAAGCGAGTCGGTGGTCACCGTCACGCGCGTACCGATGCCAAACGGATTCCCCGCCGATCCCTCGAAGCGCACCGTGACAGCGTGACGCTCCGGGAACTGCACCTCGGCTTGGTTGCGGTAGACCCGAGCCTGTCCATCCACATCGTTCACGATCAGGTCGAGGTCGCCGTCCCTGTCGAGGTCCGCATAGGCGGCCCCGTTGGAGTGCGTAGCATCCGCGAGCCCCCAGGCTTCAGAGACATCCTCGAAGGTGAGATCGCCCTGGTTCGCGTACGCGTAGTTCTGCAGCCGCTCTGAGGGGACCACATCGGTGTATTCTTCGATATTGCTGACGCGGATCTCGCCACCGCCTGCCCGACGCAACGAGTCGAGCGTGAACTGCACGTAGTCCAGGTTGGTCACCTCGCGGCGGTAGCCGTTGGCAATGAACAGATCGCGGTCACCATCCTGGTCGAAATCGGCGAGGAGCGGACTCCAGCTCCAGTCCGTCGTCGCGACGCCCGCGAGATAGCCCACATCGGAGAAGGTGCCATCGCCATTGTTGATG
>JABDIZ010000060.1 GCA_013003465.1 Rhodothermaceae bacterium | reverse complement strand
GCTTCAAGGACCGCGGCATGGCGATGACCGTAGCGATGGCACGGAAGCTCGGGCTGAACAAACTGGCCGTCCCCACGCAAGGCAACGCGGGCGACAGCCTAGCAAGCTACGGCGTCGCTGCCGGGCTGGAGGTCGCCATCGTGATGGGCTCCGATACGCCGATGCCCATCCTCGGCAAGGTGGCCGCCTACACGCGCCTCTTCCCCGGCCAGGTCCACCTCGATGTGGTGCAGGGCACTATCCGCGAGGCCGGGGCGCTCGTCAAGCAGAAGTACCTGTCGGAGGGGTTCTTCTCTGTCGCCACGTTCCAGGAGCCGGGCTGGCGCATCGAGGGCAAGAAAACGATGGGCCTTGAACTCGCCGAGCCCACCGAACCCGGCGGCCGCTGGTCGCTGCCCGATGTGATCGTCTACCCCACGGGCGGCGGCACCGGGGTCCTCGGCATGGCGAAGGCGTTCGACGAACTCGAAACGCTTGGCCTCATTGACGAGCGGCGGCCTCGGATGGTGTGTGTGCAGAGCGAGGCCACAGCGCCCCTCGTTCATGCCTTCGAGGCCGGGACCGAGCCCACACCCGTCGAACCCGGCGAGACGCTGGCGGTGGGCCTCAACGTGGCGGGCGGCGTCGGGCACTTCCGCGTACTCGACATCGTGCGTGCGAGCGACGGCTGCTGCCTCGCTGTTTCCGAGGACGCCATCGCTCAGGCACTCCATGATACCGTCGAAGCAACGGGGTGGTGGATCAGCCCCGAGGGCGCGGCGTGCCTCGCCGCGCTGGAGCCGCTCGTGGAGCGCGGCACGATCCGTTCGGGCGATGAGGTTGTAGTGTTCAACACGGGCTCGCTGGAGAAGTATCTGCCGGACCTCCGGCATCTCCTCCCCATGCCTCAAGCACAGATGTAGGGGTGACCTGCCAGGTCGCCCCTACGATGCTCATTATTTAAGCAGCGTCAGCCGCCGGGTCTGGGCAAAACTCGACCCTATGGTCAAGCGGACGATGTACACCCCACTTGGCAGACGTGCGCCGTCAAAGCTGACTTCGTGGTAGCCCGCCCCTACCGGGCCGTCTACCAGGCGAGCCACTTCATGCCCCACCGCGTCGTAGACAACGAGGCGCGCTACCGTGGCTTCTGTCAAACTGAAACGGAGTAGAGACGAGGCGGTGAAGGGGTTCGGGTATGAACCAAGCAACTCTGTCACCTCCGGCACCTCACCCACCCCGAGCGAAGCCCCGGCCGCCTCCGTCGAAGCCATCGCGCTCTCAATGGTGAGCGAGGCCACGTTCGAGCAGTCCCCTGAATCCGTCTCGCAGACCTGGTAGTCGAACGTCCCGCTTACTTCGCCCAACCGGTCCGAGTACACGCCATCGTCATCGGTTGTGCGCACTACCGCA
>JABDIZ010000044.1 GCA_013003465.1 Rhodothermaceae bacterium | reverse complement strand
GAGAAGGGCTCCTCGCCGCGGTAAAGCCAGGGACGAGAATCGCGTCACTTCTTGACCAGGCCGACGACCCAGAGCAACAGCACCGCGCCGACGGTGGCCACCAGAATGCTGTATAGGTTAAAGCCGGTGACGCCTGCGCCACCGAACAGGTTGAAGACGAAGCCGCCAACAAACGCGCCGATGACGCCGACGAGCAGGTTCATGGGTAAGCCCATGGATGACTTCATGATCTGCTCGGCGAGCCAGCCGGCGATGATGCCGATAACGATCCAGGCGAGAATGCCCATGAGATACCTCCGAAGATGGGTGGGAAGAGGCTCGGCCACGCGGCCACGGACGAGCTAGGGGAGAGACGAGGGGATAGCCGCCTGCCGGTAATATCCGGCACAGCGGCCATTTACACGAATCCGGGCGAGTTTGTTGCAGGAGGGGACCGCCTCCGCCTCGCCCGGTGGCTACCATCATGGCTGCGTAGGGTCAGCTATGCCATGGAATGGGGGCGCACTCCTCGCTTCCGGCAAACGCAACGCCGTAGTAGTTCAGAGTAGACCGGTACCCCGTAAACGGACCTGGGTCTAGGCCAATCCTCGATACAGGCTGACTACGCCGAACGTCAGCGGCCTCGCCACCGTCTCCGAGAACCCTACGCCCTGCATTTCGCTCAGGAAGGCTTCGCCATCCGGGAAGGCGGCCACCGATTCGGGCAGATACGTGTAGGCCTCATCGCTCTTGGAGATCGTTCGCCCGATACGCGGCAGGACGTGCTTCGAGTAGGCCTCATACGCCTGCTTGACGGGGAAGGCGCGCGGGTGACTGAACTCCAGTACCACGAGCGGCGCACCGGGTCGGAGCACGCGCCGGATTTCGCGTAGCCCGCCGCGCAGATCTTCGAAGTTGCGTACGCCGAACGCCACAAGTGCCCCATCGAAGTGGGCGTCGTCGAAGGGGAGATCCGCCGAGTCGGCTTGCACTAGCTTGATCTGCTCTGCGAGTCCTTTGGCCTGCACCTTCTCGCGTCCGAGGTCGAGCATGCCTGCCGAAATGTCCACGCCGATGACCTGCGTGGGATGGAGCGACAGCGCCTCGATGGCAAGGTCGGCGGTACCGGTTGCTACATCGAGCAGGCGTGAGGGCTGATCGGGGAGCGCTTGGCCGAGGAGGCGCACCGCACGCTTGCGCCACCACACGTCGATGCCGAACGAGAGGACGCGGTTGAGGAGGTCGTAGCGTGGCGCGATCTCGTCGAACATCGCCTCGACCTGGTCGCGTTTGCCTTCGGCTTGGCCGATGGGGGGCTTGGTCATCGCTTCGGGGGTGAGCAGAATCGGTGGGACGCAAGCGAACGCGGGAGGTGCCAGCGGCTCGGTCGTTCGGATGAACTTTCATAAATTACTGAAACCCACTCGCCGCCTCTTCGGTACGCCCCGTCCTCTTTCCTCGCGTCCGTTCCGTTGCGTTCCCTTCCCGGCCTCACCTTCGATGCGCTCGCGCCTGATCAGGCGGTGCGGGTGCTGGTGCGTGCCTTCCGGCGCGGGCCGGTGCGCGGGCCAGTCGTGCGAGTCGAGGTGCCTGTTACCCCCGTGGATGCGCTGGCGTGGCTGCACGCCCAGCCGTTCACGGAGCGGGTGTACTGGCATGGGCGAGGGGCCGACGAGGTGCTTGCCGGTGTAGGCGCGGCAGATGTGGTCGAGGCTGACTCGCTGGAGGCGCTAGAGGCTGCCCTGGGCCCTCGGCTGAGCACGCTGCCTGCAGCGGCACGCTACCTGGGCGCTGCGCGCTTTGCCCCCACGGATCCCATTACCGACGAGTGGAGTGCCTTCGGCCGAGTCCGCTTTGTACTGCCGCGCGTGGAGTTGCGGGTGACGAACGATGAGGCTATGCTCGCTGCCCACCTGCTGCCGGGGCGAGACGATCCGAAGGCCGTCGCGGAAGAACTAGAACAATTAGCGTGGCCGACGTGGCCTACTGCCGAGGCGCTCCCCCTTCCTGTGGCCCGCACTGATGCGCCGGATGCTGCGGGCTGGAACGCGGCCGTGACGTGGGCTCTCGGCGCGTTCCGCACCACGCCGCTCGATAAAGTGGTTCTTGCACGCCGCACTCGGTTTATGTTCGACGAGCCGCTCGATCCATACGCACTGCTTCGGCAGCTTGAGGCTACGACCCCGGCGTGTTATCACGCGCTAATTGGCGTCGGGGATGCCGCCTTCCTCAGTGCCACGCCTGAGCGGTTGCTCTACGTCGAAGGGAGCCGCTTTGATACCGAGGCGGTGGCCGGAACGCGCCCTCGGTCTGTCGAGGCCGCCGGGGATCGTCGGCTGCTGGACGAATTGCTCGGCAGCGAAAAGGACCGGCGGGAGCAGGCGTTCGTGCGCAAGGCGCTGGTCGAGGCGCTCGACCCGCTCGCGGCCACCCTCGAAGCCGGTGCCGAGCCATCTGCGCTGACCTTGGCGCACGGGCGCCACCTGCGCACCGGCTTGCGCGGTCGCCTACGCCCCGGTACGTCCCCGTTGGACGTACTCCGTGCGCTCCATCCCACGCCAGCGGTGGGCGGAACACCGCGTGAGGAGGCCTTGGCTGCGCTCCGTCAGCTCGAACCGTTTGATCGCGGTCTCTACGCAGGGCCCATCGGGTGGGTCGGCCCCAACGCGGCCGAATTCGCCGTGGGCATTCGCTCGGGCCTCGTGCATGGGCACACGCTCGACCTTTACGCCGGAGCGGGGATCGTAGCCGGATCGGAGCCGGAGACGGAATGGGCGGAGATCGAGCATAAGATCGGCGGTTTCGCGCGCGTCCTCGGGCTGGTCTGATCCATGGAGGACGCCGCTGACCGGCTCCGCGCCGCGCCCAACCTCAACCACCTCTGGGCCGGTTTGCTGATTGAGGAGTTGGTGCGGCAAGGCGTGGGCCTGTTCATCGTCGCGCCGGGTTCGCGGAGCACGCCGCTCGCGATGGCGGTCGCGCTAAATGAGCGGGCGGAGTCCATCGTTCACTGGGATGAGCGCGGCGGCGCGTTCGTAGCGCTGGGCTGGGCGAGGGCGTCGGGGCGCCCAGCGGCGCTCATCACCACGAGTGGCACCGCGCTTGCGAATGCGATGCCTGCCGCCGTTGAGGCGGATGCCGAGGGCGTACCGCTACTGCTGCTCACAGCCGACCGTCCACCCGAACTGCGCGAAACGGGGGCCAACCAGACGATCCGCCAGCCCGGCTTTTTCGACCAGGTCGCCCGGTGGTCGTTCGACCTGCCCACGCCGAGCGCGGAGATTGAGGCGGCGTTCGTCCTCACGACGGCAGCGCAGGCCGTGCACCGGAGCCTCAGTCCGCCGGGGCCGGTGCACCTGAACCTGCCCTTCCGCGAGCCGCTCGCGCCGGTACCAGAGCCTGCCCCTGCGCGCCGACAGGTCGGCGAAGCCAACGCGGAGGGCATCGACGCGGCCGCGCTCCTCAGTGGGCTGCGCGCGTGGGGAGCGACCGAGAGGCCCTTCACGCGGTACGTCCGGCCTGGACGGGTGCGGAGTCAGGATGTGCTCGAAACGCTCATGGGGATCGGGGTGATCGGCGAGCCGCGGCAGGCGAACGGCCTCGTCGTGCTAGGCAAGACCGAGCAGCCCCGCGATGCGGAAGCCGCCGAGTGCCTCGCCGCCGCACTGGGCTGGCCGCTCGTGGCGGACGTCGCCTCCGGCGCTCGCCTCGGACCAGCGCATGCGACGCTCGTCCCCTACGCCGATCTCGTGCTCGCCTCGGAGGCATTCCGACGCGCGGCCCCGGTCGGGACGGTCATCCACCTGGGGGGACGATCCACTTCGAAGCGGCTGGCACAGTTTCTCGCCGAACGATCGCCTCGGCACTTTCTCGTCGTACGCCCCGATGCCGAGCGCTTCGATCCGTCGCATCAGGTAACGGCGCGCGTGCAGGCCGACATCGCCGACTTCTGCGGAGCGGCCCTGGACGTGCTTCCGTCCTCTGCGCGCCGGGGTGCCTGGTACCAACGGTGGCGCGACGCCTCAGAAGCGGCAGGCAGAGCGTTGGATGCGGCCTTCGCAGCGTCCGAGGCGCTCTCTGAGCCGCGGGTGGCGCGGCTCTTGAGCGAGCACACACCGGACGGACACGGGCTCGTGGCCGCGTCGTCGATGCCCATCCGCGATCTCGATGCGTTCGCAGCGTCGGGCCACGCCCCGCTCCGTGTGACGGCCAACCGCGGCGCGAGCGGGATCGACGGGCTCGTCGCCACGGCGGCCGGGTTCGCCCGCGGCCTCAACCGCTCGACGACGCTCCTCATCGGCGATCTGGCGCTGCTCTACGACCTCAACAGCCTCGCCCTCCTCCGTGAGAGCTTGCCCCGGACGCAATCTCAGGGGGCGCCCGTTACCGTCGTGGTGCTCAACAACGACGGCGGCGGCATCTTTCACTTTCTGCCCGTGGAGGCGCACGCGGCCGAGTCCGCGTTCGAGCGCTACTTCGGGACCCCCCACGGCCTCGGCTTCGAAGCGGCCGCGCAGATGTTTGGACTCGCCTACGCGCAGCCGGAGACGGTGGAAGCCTTCGCGGCTGCGTACCGCGGCGCGATGGCACGCGAGACCTCGACGATCATCGAGGTGCGGACGGACCGCGAGGCCAACGTTGCGCTCCATCGTGCGCTGACGAGCCGCGTCGTGGAGGAGGTGGAGCGCGCGCTGGGCCTGTGAGCATAATTCTGCCCGGTGCTCAGCCGTTCGGCAGCGGAGACGCGCCGCCGGTGCTGCTGCTCCATGGCTTTCTCGGGCGTGGCACCGATTGGGACCCGGTCGCGTCGCAACTCGCGCCAACCTTTCGCCTCTGGGCGCCCGACCTGCCGGGGCACGGCCGCGCCACAGCGCTTCCGGCCGAGGCGTACACGATGGACGGTGCGGCCGAGGCCCTCGTTGCAACGCTCGACACGGCTGCCGTTGGGCGAGCCGCCGTCGTCGGCTATTCGATGGGCGGACGATTGGCGCTGCATTTCGCGCTGCGGCATCCCGCGCGGGTGGCGCGGCTGATCCTGCTCTCGGCCTCGCCTGGCCTCCGCTCCGAGGCCGAACGCGCGGAGCGCCGCATCCTCGATGCTGAGCGGGCCGATTCTCTCGTCGCTGATCTGCCAGCGTTCCTGCAGGGCTGGTACCGGATGCCGCTGTTTGAGACGCTCACCGAGGACACCCGAAATCGGCTGATCCAAGAGCGGCGCCACAACGATCCAACCGAACTCGGCAAGTCGCTGACGGGGATGGGAACGGGCGCGCAGCCGAGCCATTGGGAGCATCTTCGCCGGATTCGCGTTCCGGCGTGGGCCCTCGTCGGCAGTCGGGATGCGAAGTATGTTCGCATTGCCGAGCAGATGGCCGAGGCTGGGCCGTTCGATGTTATGACGATGCCGAGCCTCGGCCACGCGCTCATCGAAGAACAGCCACACGCCCTCACGCAGGTACTCCACCGCCTCCTCAATCGCCCGATCACTCACTCACCCGATCACTAAATCCTCCATGGGTCACCTCCTCGACCGCCCCACCGTCGCCCCCCCGTTCACCTGGACATCGGCGGGCGACTACACCGATATCCGCTACGAAAAAGGCACGCCCGGCACCGATACCGAGGGCATCGCCCGCATCACTATCAACCGGCCTGAGGTGCGCAACGCGTTCCGTCCGCTGACGGTGCGCGAGATGCAGGCCGCGATGAACGACGCCCGCGATGACGAGACCATCGGATGCATCGTGCTGACGGGCGAGGGACCGGATGCTTTCTGCTCGGGTGGCGACCAGCGCATTCGCGGCGACCACGGCTATGTGGAGCAGGGTTCGGGCACACAGCGCCTCAACGTGCTCGACCTGCAGCGGCAGATCCGTACCTGCCCCAAGCCCGTCATCGCGGCCGTCGCGGGCTGGGCCGTCGGCGGAGGGCATGTGCTCCACGTCGTCTGCGACCTCACGATTGCTGCCGACAACGCCAAGTTTATGCAGACAGGCCCGAAGGTGGGCTCGTTTGACGCGGGCTACGGGACGGCGCATCTCGCCCGCATGGTGGGCCAGAAGAAAGCGCGCGAGATTTGGTTCCTCTGCCGCCCCTACGACGCGCAGCAGGCGCTTGGCATGGGCCTCGTCAACACCGTCGTGCCGCTCGACCAGTTGGAGCACGAGTACGTGCAGTGGGGCCGGGAAATCCTCGCCAACTCGAACATCGCCATCCGCATGATCAAGGCCGCCGCCAACGCCGACGAGGACGGCGGTGCAGGCCTGCAGGAACTGGCCGGGCACGCCACCATGCTGTTCTACATGACCGAGGAGGGGCAGGAAGGAAAGAAGGCCTACCTGGAGCGCCGCAAGCCTGAGTTCGACAAAGACGGGTATCGGCCCTGAGGCTGCGATGCAGAGCGTTCCGTTCAAGATCAACGAGGTACACGGTGGGCTGTCGAGCGCGCACGGGGCGGCCTACGTCGATGAAGAAGACCTCGTGCTGGAGATCCAGATGGCACTCCTTAGCTTCGTCAAGCAACGGCCGAAGGTGTACCGCATCGACCTCACTGACTTGGAGAGTGTGGAGTACGACAAGGGCTTCCGCGAGGATCGGCTGACGCTGCGCACGCGCCCGATGGAACGGCTCGCAGGGGTGCCCGGCGTGGCCGAGGGGCAGCTTTGTCTTCGCTTCGCGCGCAAGGAGCGGAAGGGGCTCGCGGTGCTGCTCGATCGGCTGGATCTGTGGCGGACGGATTGAGATGTGGGCAATGGGGGATGGGATATGGCCACTAGGGAGCACTTGACCGAGCAGGTGGAGGCGGAGAACGTCGCGTTCCGGTCTGCTGCGGTCATTTGGCTGCAAGCAGCGCGCCCGAAGACGCTCCCGGCGGCGGCGGCCCCCGTGCTGCTCGGGACGGCCTTCGCCGTGTCCGACGGCGGCTTTCACGCCCTCGCGTTCCTGTGCGCGCTGCTCGGCGCGGTGCTGATTCAAGTCGGCACTAACCTGGCGAACGACTATCAGGACTTCGTGCGGGGTGCCGATACGGAGGCCCGGAAAGGACCGCAGCGCGTGACGCAGGCCGGGCTCGTGACGCCCGCGCAGGTGAAGCGGGCGACGATTCTGGCGTTCAGTCTGGCCTTCCTTGCAGGCCTCTACCTGATCGGTCGCGGTGGCTGGCCGATCCTTGTGCTCGGCTTGGCCGCCATCGCCTCGGGGTTGGCCTACACGGCCGGGCGCTACGCCCTCGCCTATACCGGCCTCGCCGACCTCTTCGTGCTCGTCTTCTTCGGGCCGGTAGCCGTGGCGGGGACGTACTACGTGCAGACGCTCGTGCTGTGGCCGTGGGTGGCCGTGGCTGGGCTGGGGCCGGGCTTTCTCGCTACGGCCATTCTGCTCGCCAACAACGTCCGCGATGTGCACGAGGACCGGGCGGCCAACAAGCGCACGCTGGTCGTGCGCTTCGGGCGGGGGTTCGGCGTGGGGCTCTACGCCGTGTGCATCTCCGGCGCGGTGGCCGTGCCTGCCGCCCTCGTGCTGTGGATGCAAGGGCATCTCGGCGCGCTGGCCGCGTCGGTGGTGGCTTCGCTATTCGGGCGCCCGCTTGCCAAGACGATCCGGCGGACGGAAGACCCGGCTGTGCTTAATCCGCTCCTCGGCAAGACCGCACAGCTGCTGCTCGTCTACTGCATCGTCTTCGGGCTTGGCTGGTGGCTGACGTGAGAATCGTCGCTGCCGATCTGTTCCGCTACCGGCTGCCGCTGGTTGAGCCCCTGCGTTTCGCCTTCGGAACGCTCGCCCATCGCGCGGGGGTGCTCCTGTGCTTGACGGCTGAGGACGGCACGGAGGGTTGGGGCGAGGCCGCGCCGCTGCCCGGATACAGCCCTGACACGCTCGATGATGTGCTTGCCGAAGCGCCGCCCCTACTCCGGCGCTACCGCGAGGGAGACGCTCGTCTGGACGGGTTCGTCGCGTCGTTCGAGCGGACGTTCCGGCGCCCGAAGGGTCGGGGCAGGCAGCTCTATCCACCCTCGTTGCGTCACGCTGAAGCGGCAGCGCTCACCGACCTCGGCGCCCGGCTGCAAGGGACCTCGCTCGACCGCGCGCTGGCGGAACTCATCGACCCGCAGAGGCCCGCGACGCCGACCTCCCAGGTGGCAGTGCAGGCATTGCTCGTCGGGACGGACGAGGAGGTCTCTGCACAGGCGAGGGCGGCGCGCGAGGCGGGGTACCGTGCGGCGAAGCTGAAGGTAGGCCAGCAGGTTGTTGCAGCGGATGCTGCGCGCGTGTGCGCGGTGGCCGATGACCTTGGTCCGGAGGTCCTCCTTCGGCTCGATGCCAACCAGGCGTGGACGGCTGAGCAGGCCGCGGACTTCGCCCAACAGGTGAGGGGTCTGCCCATCGCGTTCGTAGAGGAACCGCTGCGTGAGCCTGAACCCGCCGCGTTGCGTGCGCTCCAGCATGCAGGCCTGCCCATCGCCCTCGATGAGTCGGTGGACGGGAGGACGCCCGTGCATACGTTGCGGCGCCTGCGGTTTGTGGACGCCATCGTACTCAAGCCGAGCCTAGGTCGGGGCCTCGCGTTCCTCCATACCTGGCACCTGGCTGTGGGGGTGCCGATGGCCTTCGTCGTCAGTTCGGCGTTCGAATCGGGCGTGGGGACTCGGCACAGCATCGCGCTCGCGGCGGCGCTCGGTGGCGGCCCGGCCGGGCTTGACCCCTACCGCCGCCTCGCCGACGATGTGCAGACGGAGCGCCTCCCGCTCGACGGCCCCCTCGTAGACGTGGCCGCAGCCCTTGCCCTGCGCGAGGTAGACCTGAGCAGGCTAGAGCCGGTGGAGCGATGAGCGCTGCGACGATCCCGTGCCCGGTGCGGCGATGGGCCGACGCCACGCCCGATGCTCCGGCACTAAGAGCGCCGGAGCGCACGTGGACCTGGACCGATCTCGACCGCCGCGTCACCGAGATGGAAGCGGCGTTGCGCGCCCGTTGTGCGCCGGGCTCTCGTCTTGCCGTGCAGGCGCCGAACAGCCCCGCTCTCGTCGCCCTCGTCCTCGCGGCGTTGCGCACGGGCCACGTCCTCGCTCTGCTCTCGACGCGGTGGCCGGAGGCGGGCGTTCAGGACCAACTCGCTCGCATCGGCTGCGAAGAACTGCTCGACCTGGCCGAACTCCGTCCTCCGTCATCCACCGCCCACCGTTCTCTGCCGATCCCGCTTCGTCGGTCTGCCACGATCATCTTTACGAGCGGCTCAACCGGCGATCCCAAGGCCGCGCTGCACACGGTCGGGAATCATCTCGCGAGCGCGCGGGGCATGATCGAAGCGGTGGCACTCAAGGCCGGTGACCGCTGGCTGTTGGATCTGCCGCTCTACCATGTCGGTGGTCTCGCCATCGCGTACCGCTGTGCGCTGGCGGGAGCGACGATCGTGCTGCCTGCGCCCCGAACGCCGACGACCGAGGCCGTGCAACGATTCGAGGTCACCCACGCCTCGCTCGTTGCCACACAGTTGTACCGGCTCCTGCAGGCGGAGGCGACTCCCCCAGCGTGGCTGCGCGTGATTTTGCTCGGCGGCAGCGCTATCCCATCGGGTCTTCTCAATGACGCGCAGGCTCGCGGCTGGCCCGTGCATACCTCGTATGGATTGACCGAGATGGCCTCGACTGTCACCATGACCCCAGCGGCCGCCTCGCGCGCAGCGCTGGCCACGAGCGGTCGCGTGTTGCCTCACCGCGAACTAGCCATCCGCGACGGGGAAATTGTCGTGCGTGGC
>JABDIZ010000004.1 GCA_013003465.1 Rhodothermaceae bacterium | reverse complement strand
GGACTGCGGCGGCTCCGGGAACCGCTGCGCGAAGATGGGTGGGGCAGAAGACCCCGAGGGCGTGGACGAGCCCGGACGGTAGCCATCGCCTTCTAGGAGCGAGGGCGAACGCGGGGACGCGGGCCGGTCGGGGGTCGGCCGAGACGATGCCGATGCATCCGGCAGCGGCGTCGCGAAGCCAGTGGCGGGCACGGTCACCGTCGCTGCTGTAGGCGATTCGAGCGTGAGCGCGAGGTCGGCCGCCGCGAGGCCTTTCTTGACGACGGCCTTCAGAAATCCGTAGACGCCGCGCTCGTCATCGAACTTGACCTCGGTCTTGGCCGGGTGCACGTTCACGTCCACGTGGCGCGGGTCCACCGTCAGAAACAACGTAAAGAACGGATACCGTCCCTCGGGAAGCAGCTCGCCGTAGGCCGCCGCCACGGCGTGCTCCAGCGAGCGATTCTTGATCGGCCGCTCGTTGACGAACACGAACTGCCCGCCCCGGCTACGCTTGGCCGCCTCCGGACGCCCCACGAGGCCACGCACCGAGAGGTAACTCGTCGTCTCCTCGACCGGCACCAGTCGCACCGGATCTACGTCGCCGAACAGATCGCTCGCGCGGCGCGCCAGAGCCTGCTCGAAGGGCGCCCCCTCGGGCGCCGCCGGGAGGCGATACACCTCCATCTCGTCGTGGATAAGCGTGAAGCCCACTGTCGGGTGCGCGAGTGCTTGCGTCTGGAACGTCTCGACGAGGTGCTTGAACTCGGTCGCCGGGGTCTTCAGGAAGTTGCGCCGCGCCGGGACGTTGAAAAACAGATTCCGCACGGCGAGGGACGTGCCGGTCGGCGTCGCGCAGGGCTCGGGGGCACTCACGCCGCCCCCATCCACGCGGAGGCGCGTGCCCGCTTCGTCTTGCACGCGGCGCGTCCGCAACTCGACCTGCGCCACGGCCCCGATGGAGGCGAGCGCTTCGCCCCGGAAGCCCAGCGTGGCGAGCCGTTCGAGGTCGTCGATGGCGCGCAGCTTGCTCGTGGCGTGGCGCCCGAAGCAGGCGACAGCGTCCTGCGGCCCCATCCCGCAACCGTCGTCCACGATCTGGATCAGTTCGCTGCCCGCCTTCTTCAAAATCAGCTCGACGTGCGTGGCGCCTGCATCGAGAGCGTTCTCGATCAGTTCCTTGGCGACACTGGCCGGGCGCTGGACGACCTCGCCTGCCGCAATCTTGCTGGCGAGCACATCGTCGAGCACGCGCACGAGCCCATCGGCGGCGGCGGGAACAGGAGGCGTCGGGGCGTCGGGCACGCAGGTGGGGGAGGAAAACGGCGACCGGCGCGCGGGCGCTAGCCGCCGAAGAAGAAGCCGCCGAACGCAGCGGTGCGCTCAACGAGGGTGTCGATGTGGAGGTAGAGGTAGAAGGCGAGCAGCAGCCCGAGGCCTACGGCGATGAAGGCCGGCTGCTTGGTCTTGGGGCGCACGCGGTTCCGCCCGACCCGCATGCGACGCTTGAGACGCTCGTCTTTGGTCGGATCGTGGAACCGAGGCTCGTAGTGAAAGCGGCGCGGCTTCGCCCGCTGGCGCGAAAATACGTTGAGCATCACGGACGCGTTGGATGGCCCGAGTATACCCGTCCGCCTATGCCACCGTTCCGGCAGCCGGAGGTGGGGGATGTGGAGAACGGGTGAGAGAAGGGAGTATGGGAGAAAGCAACGAGAGGACTGTGGGGGAGGGACCTTCTCGAAGGCGCGTTTCAACCCTCAACCCTCAAAACAAACCGGCGACGTGGTCGAGGTAGAGTGCGGCGAGCGGGACCGTCACCGCTGCCGCATCCAGCCGATCGAGCATGCCCCCGTGGCCGGGGATCGAGCGGCCGGAGTCCTTGACGCCTGCCGCGCGCTTGAAGAGGCTTTCGGCCAGATCACCCAACGGCCCACCGACGCCCGCGCAAAGCCCCAGCACCCCCACATCGAGCCAACTCAGCACGGGCAGCGCCAGCACCTTGAACGCCGCGACAACCACGACGGCGCCAACGAGCCCGCCCAGCGCGCCTTCCCACGTCTTCTTGGGAGAGACGCGCGGAAAGAGCGGGTGCGTGCCAAACAGCCGCCCGGCGGCGTAGGCAAACGTATCGGCCCCCCACACGCTGATGAGTACCGTGGCGACGAGCCAGAATCCGTCGTTCACGTCGAGGCGAAAACTCTCCGCTTCGCGCAGCACCACGCCATAGCCGAGCAGCAGCGCGGGGTAGAAGACGCCGAAGAGGGTCCCGGCCACGTCAAGGATGGGCTGCTCGCGCGTGCCGACAAGGCCGCCCACGAGCACGACGAGACTTCCCACCACAAGCAGCGGCAGGGCGCCCGGAATGAGCACGCGCCCCGCTGCGAGGGCCCCGAGGATGAGACCGAGCAGGAGCAACGGCTGTACGCCTGTCGGGCGCATCAGGTTGTAGACCTCGCGCTGGGCTAGCGCGGCAGCCGCGATGACCAGCAGCGCAAAGCCCCAGCCGCCGAGCCAGGCCAGCGCCAGCGCCAGCGGGGCCGCAATGACGGCCGTGAGAATGCGCTGCGCGAGGTTACTCATTGCGGAGGGTGGATTGCGGGATGAGGAGGAGGCAGAGGGTCTTCCGCAATCCGCGATCCGCAGTCACTCTTCATTCTTCTTCGTCATCCTCGTCCGGCACGTCGAGGGAGATGTCCTCGATGCCGGAATCGAGGGCGGCCTCGGTGCGGGGATCGTGCGCGTCCTCGGCGTAGAGGTCGGCGCTCATGGCTGCCTCTTCCAGTTCCGCGTCCGTCAGCGGGGCCGACTCGATGAGATCGCGCGCGGCGGCCACATGATCGGGCGGCACCATGACGTGCACCGGCGACATATCGCCCACGTTGAGGTTGAAGGCGTGGTCGCGCTGCGTCAGAACCACGGCCGGGATGCCGGATTCGTCGAGGCGGTCGCGGACGAGGTCGGCTTCGAAATCGGTGCCGAAGTTGAAGACGGAGATCCAGCCTTCGTAGGTGGTGCGTTCACTCATGGGTCGGGGGAAGGGCGGGGTCAGGAGAGAGGACGAGGGCGTCGGGTGCGGCGCCGACGACTGCCTCGCGGCGGCGCTTGAGGAGGACGAGGACGCCCACCGCCGCCAAGAGACTCAGCACGCCATAATACCACGGCATCGCCATGGATTCGAGCGCCTCCAGGTCCAGGGTCTCACTTTCTCGCGCGTAGACCGCCACCTGCACCGCCAGGCCATTGTTGAACAGGTGAATCAGCATCGCCGACCAGATGCTGCCCGTCGTCCAGGTGATGTAGCCGAGGTACATGCCGAGCAGCGAGAGCGGGACGAGTTGCGTCAGCCGGAGGTGGTAGAGGCCGAAGGCTAGCCCGACCGCCACGATGCTCCATACCACGCCGCGCGAGCGCTCCACCTGGCGCTGTAAGTACCCGCGAAAGAGCAGCTCTTCGCAGATGGCAGGCGTCACCGCCACGAGCAGGAGCAGCAGGAAGCCGCTGATTTCCGACCCCAGGAGCGCTCCTTCGAGCAGATCGATCTGCGCCTGTTCGAGGTCTTCCAGCCACTGCGGCTGCGGGAGCCGCTCGTTGAGACTCCCGAGCCAAATCAGCCCCGGGTAGAGCGCCATCCACCCGACGACGGCGAGGCCGAGCCCTGGCATATCGGGGCGCCGCCAGCGCAGAAACGGCCCGACCTGCCGCGTGTGCAGGCGCGTGACCAGCCACACCAGCAACCCGAAGCCGAGAAACTGCCCCACGGCATTGCCCATGAGCAGCAGCTTGATGTCGCTCGTCAGCGCCTCCATCAGGGCATCCTGCTCCAGCGGAACACCGCTCTGCGAAGCCTGCACGATGACCAGCACCACCGCTACGATGCCACCGATGAGTTGGTAGACAAAGAAGGCGAGGATCAGAACGAGCAGCGCTGACCACCCCGGCGTGAACCCCTGCCGTTCCAACCAGCGGTCGAGCGTGAACGGGCGCGCCCAGGACCACGCATCGCGACGCGTGGGGTAGAGCGCGGGCTGAATCAGCGTCGGCGCAGGAGTGGGCACGGGCGGCGGCTCCAGGTGAGCAGCGGGAGGGTCGAAGTCGGTCACAGGCATACGAGCAGTTGAGACGCAGGACGAAGCTACGAAGCGTGTGCCGGGCAGGATGCACGCGTCTTTACCGGCACGATCCGTCGCCGTCTCGATCAGTCCTGCTGCTTGTCCGGGGGGGTGGCAAGGCGATCCAGTACCTCCACCCAATCGCCGCCGAAGACCTCGACGGGTACGCCGCCGAGCGCCGCACTCAACTCCTCGGGGGTCCCCTGCCCCGGCGTGTTGTCGAGGAAGAGGCCTTCGAAGTTGACGCTGTCAGGCGGCAGCAGCACGAGATCGCCTAGCGTGCCCGCCTCGGCGAGCGGCTTGAGTGCGGCGACGAAGCTCTTGAAGTTGAGCAGCCCGCTCACCGTCACCACGTCACCGAAGAGTTTGTTTTCGGCGGCCACCACCTGCACATCGAGGCGTTCGACCTGCCGCAGCACGGGAGCCACGCGGTCTTCGAGCATCGGCCCCGCGAGCGTACCGCTGACGAGCGTGAGGCGGCGCGGCGCAGGCACCGCCTCGGGGAAATCCTCCGCCTGAAATGCCAGCTCGTTCAGAAAATCGCGGCTCATCCCAACGCCGTTCTCCATCAGCGGGTAGCCGTCGTAGTCGTCCTCCTGCGGGAAATCCATGCCCGCGAGCAGGTAGACTTCATCGGAGAGGTAGAGGAAGCCGCGCCCAATGTTGCGGCGGAAGAACGCCTGCCAGCGCTGTACGAGACGGACGAGCTGCTGCGCCTCACTCGGCGTCACGGTTCGCAGGTCCATCAGTTCGCAGCGGTGCCGCGTGAGCCCGACTGGCACGACGGAGACGGAGAAGAGCTGCTCGTGGAATTCGTAGAGGTCGAGGATCGTCTTGACGAGCGCGCCGCCGTCGTTGTGGTGCGGCACGAGGACGATCTGCGCGTGCATCTCGATGCCGTGGACGTGGAAAAAGCGCAGCTTCTCCATCAGCCGGTCGTTCTGCGTCCGGTGCCCCATCATGCGGCGGCGGATGGCATCGTCGGTGCAGTGGACCGAGATGTACATCGGGCTCAGCCGCTGCTCGACGATGCGTCGCAGGTTGCGCTCGCGCAGATTGGTGACGGTGATGTAGTTGCCGTAGAGGAACGACATCCGGAAGTCACCGTCGCGGAAGTAGAGCGTCTCGCGCAGGCCGACGGGGTTCTGGTCCACGAAGCAGAACACGCAGTCATCGCCGCAGGTCTTGATGCGGAACTCTTCGAGGTCCACGCCGAAGCCTTCATCGAAGGTCTTGGTGACGTGCTGCACGCCGAGTGTTCCGTTGCGGCGGACGCGCAGTTCGAGCGCTTCTTCGGCCGTCTTGAAGCGAAAGTCCAGTTCGTCCTCCACCGCCTCGCCATTAACGGCGACGACCTGATCGCCAGGCTGCCAGCCGAGTTCTTCGGCCAGCGACCCCGGTTCGACGGCGGTGATCTGGACAGGCATGCGTGGAGGGAGCGGATCTAACCCGAAAGGTAGGCCGCAAACCACGGGGGGGTGCGTCTGTTCGCCGTTCACACGGAATCCGCGTGCTCCGAGCGTTGTGCGGCCTCAGCGGCGTCCCTATCTTGATGATCCCCGCGCCCGTAGCTCAGTTGGATAGAGCGTTGGTTTCCGGTACCAAAGGTCACAGGTTCGAATCCTGTCGGGCGTACAATGATGCCGCTTTCGTCCAGGAAGCGGCATTTTCTGTTGAGCGCGGGCACACCACCTTGCACCTTGCAAACCCTTGTGCTTAATTGTTTTGAACAATTATGCGTAGCACCCTTCACGGGACGGCAACGACCATTCATCCCCTGCGTCCGCAGGATGCAAGTCGGGAGCGTGCTTTCCTTGGTGTCCCGGCGACGGACTGTGCGCCCGCATCATCAACACAAGGAGGAAGGGCAATGTCGTGGCTCAGTCCAGCAGATCAGCAGGTCGTACGCGTCGCTCAGAACATCGTCGCGGGCATGTCGCCCACCGCGGCCATGGCGGCCGAGGGGGTTTCGTGGACGGGGGCAACCTTCATGCGTAACGCGGCGCGCGTCTTGGGCCGCGTCGGGGCCAATTCCGAGACTGCGCGCATGCTCCAGCAGGCCATGACGCTGAGCGGGGGCTCCGGGGCCGCTGCGGGTGCGGGAGCGGCAGCCGGGGCCGCAGAAGGGGCGGCCGGAGCGGGTGCCTCCGGAGCGAGCGCGGCAGCCAGTGGCGGTCTTGTCGGATGGATCACGGCCCACCCCTTGCTTGCGATTGCAGCCTTGATCGGCGCGGGGCTGCTGACCGCGGGGATAGCCCGGCTCGCGGGTACCTGGGCAGCTGACGATCCCTCGGCGGTGGCCGGACCTGGGTCCTCGGAAGAGCGAACCGACCCGCCAGCAGCGATCATCGGAGGCGGGTACCTGCCCGTGGCAGTCTATATCGGGGGCACGCTGCGGATCGTCTCCGTTCGATCGGTGGATGCTATCACCGAAGGCATCCCGCAATCAAACTTCCGGCACGGTGGCATCGATCACACGATCATGGCAGACCTGCGCATCCTGGAGCGATCACCGGAGCAGCCCTTTGAGAATCCACAAGACGCGTCGCGTGCCCTGTGCGCCCAGTTGACCGGTCCCCTGCGCAGCCCGCCCCTGGCGGACGGGTTGGCAGCCACGATGGGCGGCACCTCGGTCACGGTGGACGACTACGGGGGATCCAGCGTCGATTTCTCCGTCTGCCGAGAAGTCATCCGGTGAGTCGCGCCTCCGCAAGGGGCGAGTTAGGCAGCTACAAGGCGTTCATGTGATTAGGGCGGCTACGGCTTGGTGTAACCCGTGCGTTGGCGGGCCGTATCGTGTGATCCCTACTCATTCGGACCCCGCCTCCTATGTTGACCACACTAATCATCGCCGTCCTCGCGTATGCCGGTGGACGGTACCACCAGTCCCTGAAACGCTAGTTCGGTCGTGACCTCCTCGGGTTGGGCATACGAGCCCTGCCGGTTGTCTCCATGAAGACCGGATGTGATACCTGCGGACCCGTCCGTTTCCCGATTCAGATGGAGCACTGCAAGAACGGGCGCAGCAGCGACGCATAGCGCTAGAGCCGCTCCAGCGCGCTCCCGGGAGTCGACCCCCAGATTCTAGCGCCAATGATGAGTTGAGCTACAATTGCGTCTGGCGAGGAGTACTCAAGGCGACGCTGGGCTGGTGTCGTCTCGGTCCGTTCGGTGCGGACGAGGGCGACTCCCAGATCGGCTGCGGACCCGCTCGGCGTGGGTAGGCGTAGGCACAGGGCCTCTTCCCTGCCTGACCCGTCCATGGAGGACGCCGAGATCCACCAGCAGGCCGTCGCGCGGCACCCCGGTCGCATCCGGGCCGTCTTCATCCGCGACGTGACCAACCCCAAGCGCGCCCGAGCCGTTGAGTACATCGCCCGCGATGTCGAGACGCGCGGCGTGCCCATGCGGCTCATCGCCGACACCACCGAGGCCGCCAAAGCGGCCTCGGAACTCGGCCTGATTCCCGACGATGCCGTGGAGCAGGGCGGCACGCCGCAGCCGCCGAGCAGCGCGAGGCGTCACCTCAGCATCAGGCGGCGGTCTTCCGGTAGCGCAGCAGCGCCAGCGTGAGCACCACAACCGCAAACGCCGCCATCGCTCCGATCCCGCCGACCACATCGCCGAACCCGCCGCCCTTGATCAGCACCGCCCGCAGCAACGCAGCGAAGTGCTTGATCGGGTTGAACTCGGCCACCGTCTGTGCCCAGCCGGGCATCGACTGGACAGGCGTGAAGATGCCCCCGAGGAAGAAAAACGTCACGAGCACGAAGAACGTCAGGAACTGCGCCTGCTGCTGCGTCTGCACGGCCGTCGAGATGAGCAGGCCGAGGCCGAGCGCGGCGAACAGGTAGACGCCTGCACCGAGGTAGACGAGCGCGACCGGCCCGGCGAATGGAATCCCGAACACGAGCCGGATCACGAGCAGCCCCACCGTCAGCTCGATCAGGCCGAGCACCCAGAACGGCGCCAGCTTGCCGACGATGAACTGGCGCTTCGTGATCGGCGTCACATTGAGCTGCTCCAGCGTCCCGATCTCCTTCTCGCGCGCGATATTCTGCGAGGTCAGCAGGATGCCGACGAGGGTGACGAGTGAGGCCAGCAGCCCGATGGCCATGTAGGCGAGGTACGCCCCCTCCGGGTTGTACAGCGTGCGCGTCTGAATCGCCACGCCCGGCCGCGCGTCCGTCGCGGCGCGCATCGAGGCGCCGATGGGTCCGGCGGCCTCCGCCTGGGTGAAGGCGGCCAGGATCTGCGCGGCGTAGGCCTGCCTGACGCCCGCTGCCGCGCCGTCCTCGGCGTTGAGCACGAGTTGGACCGCAGGCGGCTGGCCCCGGCGCAGGTCGCGCTCGAAACCCTCGGGGATACGGAGCACGGCGCTCGCCTCGCGCGTCAGCAGCGCCTCGTCGGCTACGTCACCGGAGGGCGTCCATACGGCAACCTCGAACCGGCCCGAGGCGGTGAAGCGCTCCACGAGTCGCTCGGAGGCGGGCGAGCGGTCGAGGTCCACGAGAGCGAGATCCGTGTGCTTGACCTCGAACGTCATCGCCTGCGCCAGAATCAGGAGTTGGAGCACCGGCGGGACGAAGATCTGGACGAGCATGATCCGGTCGCGCAGGACCTGGAGCGTCTCCTTCCGGATGATGAAGAGGATCGTTCGCATGACGCCTACTCGATCCGGTCATTGAACGAGCGCGCCCCGGCGGCTAGTAGCACCACGGCCATCGCACACAGCACCGCGATCTCCTTCCACAACACGGCCAGCCCGACGCCCTTGAGCATGATGCCTCGCACGACGAGGATGTACCACGTCGCCGGGACGACGTTGGGCACCGGCTGGAGCCAGCCCGGCATCGATGCAATCGGGAAGATGAAGCCCGAGAGCGCGAGCGTGGGGAGCAAGAGGCCGAGCAGCGCCGCCATCATAGCCGTCCGCTGGTCCGGCGCGCGGCTGGAGATGAGCACGCCGAGGGCGAGCGAGACGAGCACGTAGACGAGCGAGGCGACGAGCAGCAGCGTGAGGCTCCCGCGCACCGGCACGCCGAACACGACGAAGGCCACGCCGAGCGCCGTCAGCGCGTTCACGAAGGCGAGCCCGAGGTAAGGCGCCACCTTGCCGACGACGATCTGGAGCGGCCGCAGCGGCGAGACGAGCAGCACTTCCATCGTGCCCGTCTCTTTCTCCTTCGCGATAGAGATGGCCGTCATGAGCGCGCTCACGAGCGTGAGCACGAACGCCAACAGGCCCGGCACGAACAGGTTTTGCGACGCCAGCGTCGGGTTGAAGCGCATCCGCGTGGCGGTCCGCACGACGGGTGCACCGCCGCCGTTTTGCGCGGCCCACTGCTGCACGACCGTCCGCACGTACGACTCGGCCGTCGCCGCGTAATTGGCATTCGCGCCGTCGCTGACGATGAGCACCTCGGCTGTGCCCCGCGCGAACCGTCGGGCGAAGTCGGACGGCAGCAGGAGCGCCACATCGGCCTCGCCCGCGCGGAGGGCAGGCTCCACCTGCGGCACGCCGCCCACCACGCCCACCAGCCGAAGCGCGTGGGTTGACGCGAGTGCCCGCGTGAGGTCGGTACTCCGAGCATCGCGCGCCGCGTCCACGACGAGCACGCGCACGTCCTCCACGTCCGTGCGGATGGCGTACCCGAAGAGCAGCACCATCGCCACAGGCATCAGCAGGAGGACGGCCAGCGTCTGCCGGTCCCGCAGGATGTGGCGCGTCTCCTTGACGACGAAGCTGCGGAAGGCGCTCATGAGGAAGCCGCCTCCTCAACCGGCCGAGCGAGACGAAGAAACACCTCGTCGATGGAGGCGGCGGCAAACTGGGCCTTGAGTTCGGCCGGGGTCCCGAGGGCCGCGATTGTTCCAGCAACCATGATCGAGACGCGGTCGCAGTACTCGGCCTCGTCCATGTAGTGCGTCGTGACGAAGACCGTCGTGCCCCCCTGGGCGGCGGCGTAGATCAACTCCCAGAACTGCCGCCGCGTGACGGGATCCACACCGCCCGTCGGCTCATCGAGAAAGACGACTTCGGGCTCGTGCAGCAGCGCGACCGAGAAGTCGAGCTTCTGCTTCCACCCGAGCGGCAGTCTGCCGACGCGCTCCCTCGCCATCCGCTCGAACCCGAGCCGCGCCAGCATCGCCGCCATCCGCTCGGCGATCTGGCGGTCGGTCAGGCCATAGACACCGCCGTAGAAGCGGACGTTCTCCTTCACCGTCAGGTCGTCGTAGAGGGCGAAGCGCTGGCTCATGTAGCCGATGCGCCGCTTGACCTCGTCGGGCTGCTCGGCTACGTCATAGCCAGCGGTGTGGGCAGTGCCGCCGGAGGGCGCGAGCAGCCCGGTGAGCATCTTGATGGCCGTCGTCTTGCCCGCGCCGTTGGCGCCGAGGAAGCCGAACACCTCGCCCTGCGCCACCGCGAACGTGATGTGGTCCACGGCGATGAAGCTGCCGAAGGTACGCGTGAGGTCCTGCGCCCAGACCGCGGCTTCCTCGCGAGGAATCGTGGGACCACGGTCAGCCATGGTTGACCTCGGCGGTGGGGTCCGGGTCGCTCATGAGAGCCATGAAGACGTCCTCGACCGACGGGGCCACGGGCTCGGCGACGACTTCTGACCAGCCCTGGCCTTCGAGGGCTCGCTGCATCCGCAGAGCGAGGGCACCGGCGTCCTCCCCTGCCCCCGTCACGTGCACCCACTCGCCGAACACCTCGGCGCGAGCCACACCGTCGAGGGCGCGGAGGGTGCCAAGGAGGGCCGCCCGCTCCCCCGTAGCGCGTACACGGACAAGCGGCGCGCGGAAGCTCCGGGCAACGGCCTCGGGCGTGTCGGGGGCACGGAGCAGACGGCCCGTCTGGAGGAGCGCGATCCGGTCGCAGCGCGCGGCCTCGTCCATGTAGGGGGTCGAGACGAGCGTGGTGAGGCCGCCCCGCTTCAGTTCGCCGAGCATGTCCCAGAACTCCGCCCGCGAGACGGCATCCACGCCCGTCGTCGGCTCGTCGAGGATCAGAACGCGAGGACGGTGGACGAGCGCACACGAGAGCGCGAGCTTCTGCTTCATCCCGCCCGAGAGCGCCCCGGCACGGCGGTCATCGAACGGCTCGATCTGGCTGTAGATCGGCGCGATAACGTCATACTCGGCCTCGACGCTCGTGCCGAAGACGGAGGCGAAGAACTCGAGGTTCTCGCGGACGGTGAGGTCGGGATAGAGCGAGAAGCGACCGGGCATATAGCCTACGCGACGGCGGATCTCCAGGTAGTCGTCCACCACGTCGAGCCCGTCAACCGACGCCGCGCCTGCATCCGGCAGAATCACCGTCACGAGGATGCGGAAGAGCGTCGACTTACCCGCGCCGTCGGGGCCGATCACACCGAACAGCTCGCCCGGCTCGACCGCCAACGAGACGCCGTCGAGCGCGACGGCCTCGTCGTAGCGCTTGACGAGGCCATTGACCTGAACAGAGGCAGGGGCGTCGGTCATGGGATCACTCCGCCGCTGCATCATCGAGGAAGCGAACTTCGCCCGGCATCCCCACTTTGAGGAACCCGTCGGGATTAGGCACGCGGACCTCAAAGGCGTAGACCAGTTCGGCCCGCTCGTCGCGCGTCTGGATCGGTGTGGGCGTGAACTGGGCCGCGGAGGCGATGGTGACGACCTCGCCGCGAAGCGAGCGGAGCCCACCGCTGCCGTCGTCGACGAGCACCTCAACGGGCATGCCGAGGCGAAGCCGAGCCAGTTGATTGCCCGTCGCGTAGGCCCGCAGCGTCAGCGCCGAGAGGTCGGCGACGGTGTAGAGCGGCGAGCCGGTGCGGACGAGCTCGCCCGCCTCGACGACGACCGAGAGGACCGTCCCGGCTGTTGGATTCGTCACCGCCGCATCGGCGATGCGGTCGTCGAGTTGGCGGATCTGCGCATCAATGCTGGCGACCTGGTCGGTGACGGCGGTGGCCTGCGCATCGGGCACCCCGGCCTGCGCGCGAATCGTCCCGACGCGGGCACGGGCCTGCTGGAGTTGTGCCCGTAGCTGGCGGACCATCCCTTCGCGCTCGTTCAGTTCGCGGGCCGTGGCCGCCTCGTCGGCGAAGAGGCGCTGCGTGCGGGCGAGTTCTTCCTCGGCGGTCTGGAGTTGAGCCGCCAGCGCCCTGGCCGCTGCGTCGGCCTCGCTCGTCTGCGCCCGCGTGGCGGCGCCCTGCACGCGCAACGAACGCTGCTGCGCGAGGAGGTTGCGGCGCTGGGCGACGAGCGCGTCGCGCTGCGCGGCGAGTTGTAGGGTATCGAC
>JABDIZ010000038.1 GCA_013003465.1 Rhodothermaceae bacterium | reverse complement strand
GGCGTCGAACGTGCCGTTGGTAAAGGCGAGTGCTTCGGCATCCCCCTGCTCGGCAGCCACATGGCCGAGATCACGGCGCAGCGATTCCGCGGCGATGTGGGCAACCATCCCATCCGAGAGATCGGTGGCGGCGACGAAGCCGGTGGGGGCGACTGCGTCGGCGGCGGGAAACGTGACGAGACCCGTGCCGCAGGCCACGTCGAGGACCCATTCGCCGGGCCGGAGCGCAGCGCGGTCGAGGAGGAGGGATTGGGCGGGAGCGAGCTGGTCCTTCCAGGACGGCTCGTAGTAGGCGGCGGCGCGGTCCCAGCCGTAGCGCTGGACGCGGCGTTGGAGTCGGGGGTTCATGGTTAGCTGTGTTCAGGATGGACGATCCATGTCTCGCACGTCACCGGGACGGCGCGGCGGAACGTGTCGAGGAAGGCCGTGCCGCGCTCGGCCTCGGTGAGGAGGCGGGCGATCTCCGCTTCGGGCGCGTCGCTCTCGATGGTGAGGATGCAGCGCATGGCACGGTAGCCAGGCGGCACCTCGTCAGAGACGCCGTACTCGCCGCAGGCATCGTAGTCGGCTTCCACCTCGACGGTGAGGCCATCCAGGGCGATGCCCTCGCAGGCCGCAAAGCGGACGAGCGTCATAGCGAGGCAGGCGCCGAGCGCGCCGCGCCCGAGGGTGCCGGGGTTGGGGCCGGTGTCGTGGCCTCCGCCCTTTTCGCTCGTGTCGCAGGCGAAGCGCCAGGCGCCCTCCTTGATCTCGCACGAGAGCCCGTCCGTCATGTGGACGGTGGTGGTGGCGGTGCCCTGTCCCTTGCTAGGGCGGAGCGTGAGCGCCTGCGCACGCCGCTCGAACGGGATGCGGATGGTATCAAGGTCGTAGGGTGGGCGGAGGGAGTCCATGGCGGTCGGAGCGAGGGAGAGCAATGCCGCCAGAGCGGCCTGTACCTCCCCTGACGCAGCCCACCGCCATTTCCCCAAACGGGGATGCAGAATCAGACTGACGTTGCAAGTAGCTGGAGAGGCCATCCAGCGACTTGTGTATTCTCTCTCACAATGCCAAACCACTCGACATCTTTTCCTGAGTTAAGGTCGTCCCAAGCACGCTTCAGAGTCGCATCCGTAGCTTGATCGCGGACCCCTGCAGAACAGAGTAGCTTTGATGGGGCGTCGCCTGGCCTCCTCATACCCATCAATCAGAGCGAGGAGATTCTGCAACTCTACAACGGCTTCATGAATCGCTGCATTGCTACCAAGAGATGGTGCCTTTGCGCCATTCCTTAGCTCTGTCCTCAATCTTTGTAGATCCTCTTGGTCTACTCGGTACCCTCGTATCTGGAGTAGTAGCAGGTAGGCCAGCCGTTCCTCGGTAATGGCTCAAACCAGAGAACTGAGATTGCCTGTATCCAAATCGGTTTTTCGGCTGACAGCAGCGATTGATTAGAAGATGTAGCAGCTACGAATCATGCTTCTACTCCCTCGTACTGCCGGGCTACGTCGAGGGCGAGGGTGCGGTGCTTCTCGCGGAGGACCTCCGGCTCCACGACTTCCACGTCGGTGCCGTAGCGGAGGAGCCAGCGCGCCACGTAGTCCGGGTTCTCGAAGTAGAATGTCGCCTCGGTGCGGCCGTCATCCAGCGTGCGCTCGGCCTCCACGTCGGCGGGGATGGACTGCTTGGCCCAGCGCCACGCCCGCGCGGCGAAGCGGAGCACCATGCGCACGTTCTTGGGGCTCTCGCCGCGCTCGCGCAGGAAGGCCTTGAGGTCGAAGTCAGCAGGCGGCTCGAACGTCTCGAAGCGGGTGCGCAGCTTGCGGATGCGGTCGAGGCGGAAGTTGCGGATGTCGTCGCGGAGGTGGTCGTAGCCGATCAGGTTCCAGTGGTCCGAGTAGTACACGAGGCCGAGCGGATCGACCAGGCGGACGGTTTCCTCATCGCGGCTGGGCGTGTAGTAGGTCATCTTGACCTGCCGCTGCCGCGCGAGGGCCTCCGAGAGTTGGTACCACAGGCCCTCCTCCTTGCTCCCCGCCTGCCGCTTCGTCTGCACCTCGTTGTAGGGCGCCAGCACCGTCCGCTCCTGCAGGGTGTCGATGTAGTCGCGGACGGGCTCGGGGAGCACCGAGCGGATCTTCATCGCCACGGCGTCGGCGTCCTCGCGGAGTGAGGGGTCGGGCTGGAGCTTGGTGAAGGCCGTGCCCATGAGCACCGTCGCGGCCTCGCGGGCCGTCAGCATCAGCGGTGGGAGCTGATACCCCTCCAAGATCTCGTAGCCCCCGTCCTCGGCGTACGTCAGCGGCACGCCCGACTCAGAGAGTGTCCGCAGGTCTCGGAAGATGGTGCGGCGGCTCACCTTGAAGTACTCGGCGAGGTCGCGGCTCGTGAGGTTCGGCTTGTTCTGGAGCAGCAGGACGAGCGCGAAGAGGCGTTCGGTCTTGTTGAGCGAGCGGTCGGGGCGCGGCATGGGCAGCAGGCAGCGGGTGAGGGGGAAAACTAGCACCTCGGGGGTGACAGCACGGTGTCAATCCCTTACCCCGACTTATCCGATTACCTGCACGAGGCGCTTCTCGGTGAAATGCGGCCGCCCAAGCAGCGCCCCGAGATCCGTCTGTTCGACCGTCAGGCTGGGAAAGGCCGTGTGGAGAGCAGTGATCTCGTCGGTGAGGTTGCCGCCTTTGAGCGTGAGCAGGCCCGGCGACCAGCACTCCTCCGGTACATCGGCATGCGGAAGGCGGGCGCGGACGAACCATCCCCAGAGATCGGCGAGGGGCGCAGTGGCACGAGAGACGGCGTAGTGCGCGGTGCCGTCCCAGTCCTCGGCTCGCCCGTTCCATACGGCGAGGTTGTCGAGGCCGAGGCGACGCGCGAAGAGGCGGACGGCTTCGGTCTTCTTGCGCACGGCGTCTACAGCAACAAACTGCACGGTCGGGAAACGAATGGCGAGCGGGACCGTCGGAAGCCCGCCCCCCGCGCCGAAGTCCACGACCGCTACGCCGTCTGGGAACGCGCGATACGCTAGGGCCAGGCTGTGGATGATGTGCCGCTCTTCGGCGTGCGGAATCGTGCTCGGCGCGACGAGGTTGACCGCTCGGTTGACGCGGGCGAGTTGCTCTACAAAGGCAGCCAGTTGTTCGCGCTGGGCAGGCGTGCACTCGTCAAGCGGATTCCAGGCCATCACGCGGCAGGTTCGGCCTCGGCGGAGGCACCGTCGCCCGCGGGCTGGCGGTGCTTTTTGAGGAGCACCATCAGCGCCGAGACATCGGCCGGGCTGACGCCCGAGATGCGGCTCGCCTGCCCGAGCGTGTCAGGGCGGATCTGTTGGAGCTTCTCGCGCGCCTCCAGTGTGATCGCCTGCACGGCGGCGAAGTCGAAGCCGTCGGGGACGCGGTAGCGCTCCAGGCTCTGCATCTGGGCCACCATCTCGCGCTCGCGCTCCAGGTAGCCTGCATAGGTCAGCGCCGTCTCAGCCAATTCCTCGACGGGTTCCAGGCCTGGCAGGGGAACGGCGAGGTCGCGTCGCCCGGTCGCATCGAGGAGATCCGCAAGGGTGACTTCCGGGCGGAGAACGAGGCGGTTGAGTCGCGTGGGCTCGGTAATCGGCGCGGTGCCCACAGCCTCCAGGTAGCCGTTCACCTGCTCAGGCGTGACGGCCGTGGCGTGCAGGCGGTCGATGGTTTCAGCCAAGGCTGCTTCCTTGGCGTCGAGGCGGGTGCGGCGTTCGTCGGTGGCGAGCCCCAGCTCGTGGCCGAGGCGCGTGAGGCGCTGGTCGGCCGTGTCCTGGCGGAGAAGCAGGCGGTGCTCAGCGCGCGAGGTGAACATGCGGTAGGGCTCGTCGGTGCCCTTCGCCACGAGGTCGTCGATCAGCACGCCGATGTAGGCCTGGTCGCGGCCGAGAACGAGCGGTTCGTCGTTGCGGAGCTTGAGCGCCGCGTTGATGCCCGCCATCAGGCCCTGCGCCGCAGCTTCCTCGTAGCCCGTCGTGCCGTTGATCTGCCCGGCGAAGAAGAGCCCGGCGACGCGCTTCGTCTCTAGCGAGTAGCGGACCTGATGGGGCGGGAAGTAGTCGTACTCGATAGCGTAGCCGGGTCGCAGCAGGTGGACGTTCTCCAGCCCCGCCACCTGGCGCAAAGCGGCCAACTGCGTCGCTTCGGGGAGCGAGGTCGAAAAGCCGTTGACGTAGACCTCGTACGTGTCGAGGCCTTCGGGCTCGAGAAAGAGTTGGTGCCGGTCCTTGCCGGCGAAGCGGTCGATCTTGTCCTCGATGGAGGGGCAGTAGCGCGGCCCACGCCCCTGGATGCGGCCCGCGAACATCGGGCTTTCGGCAAACCCCTCGCGCAGCAGCTCATGCACCCGGTCGTTGGTGTAGGTCAGCCAGCACGAGACTGTCCGCTCGGGCAGTGCCTCGGTCATGAACGAGAACGGGCGCGGCGTGTCGTCGCCCGGCTGCTCATCACAAGCGCTGGTGTCGATGGTGCGGCCGTCGAGGCGGGGCGGTGTGCCCGTCTTGAGGCGGCCGATCTCGAAGCCGAGCGCTTCGAGGCTGGCGCTCAGGCCGACGGCCGCGCGTTCGCCCGCGCGGCCTCCGCCGTACGTCTTGCGTCCGATGTGGATGGTGCCGTTGAGGAACGTGCCGCTCGTGAGGATGACGTACGAGGCGCGGAACGTCTGATCCGTCTGGGTGCGGATGCCTACGACCCACGGCCTGCCGTCCGGGCCGGGCTCCGTCAGCACGTCCGTCGCCATGTCCTGGCGGAAGAAGAGGTTGGGCTGCGCTTCGAGTTCCTGGCGGACAGCCGCGGCGTAGGCCATGCGGTCACTCTGGCAGCGCGGGCTCCAGACGGCCGGGCCCTTACGCCGGTTGAGCATCTTGAACTGGATGCCGGTACGGTCGGCCACGCGGCCCATCAGCCCGCCGAGCGCGTCGATCTCGCGGACGATTTGGCCCTTGCCAATCCCGCCGATGGCCGGGTTGCACGACATCTGCCCGATGGCCTGCAGGCTCATCGTGACCAGGAGCGTACGCGCGCCCATGCGCGCTGCGGCATGCGCGGCCTCGGCCCCGGCATGCCCGCCGCCGACCACGATTACGTCGAAAGATGCTTTCATGCTGTCATTCACGCAGGCCATCATTCATGTGGTGTTGCACGCCAAGCTTAGCGCATCGGGCCCGGGCGCGATGGGGATTCTCTGTAAGGATGCGTGCCTCACGGGGGAGGTCGACCGTGGGTGCGATACGCTTCGTGTCCATCCATGCGGCATCAGAGACGCGAAGGCCATTCTTCGTGGTGCGCACGGGGCCATTCGTGGCGACCTTGTCCCTCGTCCCCCGCCTGCGGCGAGGGCCACAGGGCTCGACCGGGTAATCGCACCTACCTACTGCCGCCGTCTGTTCCCCGATGCGCTTGCTGCTTGTTCTGCTCCTCCTTGTCCCGTTGCCGGGGCTCGGGCAGGCCTTGCCCTGCCACGTGGCTCCCGCGTGTCGGCCGGACGCCGTCCCCGAGGAGATCCTGAGCGCGGTCTTCCGATACGGCAACGCGACGGGATACTTGGTAGCGGGCGAGGACCCAGGGGCGGCGTACTTCGTTACGAAGCGACATGGGCAGCCGAGCGCCTCTTCGGTGGGCGATACGACATGGACGCCGCTCATCTTCGGCCAGCGGCAGAGCACGTGCGGGGTGCTCTCGGAGGTGGCTGCGCTCCCGGATACCACAGTGCTGAGCGGAGCGGTGGTCCGGGCGATCTCTGAGGAAGGTGACCGGGTGCTCTACGCATTGCTCCAGCCCAGACGGTTGGGTTCCATCAGGCCATACCTGCTCGGTCATCGGCTGAGCGAGACGCCCAGCGGGGTGTTCCTCGGCCATCCCCAGGGGCAAGATCTGCAACTTGGTCTACCTGAAGACTGGTCCGTAGCGTATCCAGATACGCTACCGGGTATGCAGTTTGGGCTGCTCTATGCCGGGCAGGGCGCCGTCGAGACGGGCATGTCGGGCTCGCCTCTGATCGATGCCGAGGGCTACGTGATCGGCGACGTGGGGCGTGGCGGCCCGGTGTTCGGCTGCGACGGACCGGATGACGAACCGTGGTTCTCCGTAGGAGTCAATCTTTTGATCACGAACTGGGCGCCGTTTGAGGCGCTGCTCGGGATGGAGCAAGAGGGTCGTGTGTGGGGGACCGCCGTCGCTTCGGAGTCGCCCGAGTACAGCCCCTCCGGCCTCCGCGCCACGGCGGCGCCGAACCCGTTCTATTCCCACACCGATCTCGTCGTGACGGTGCCCACGGTGCAGCGTGTTAATGTGGCGGTCTTCGATGTGCTCGGGCGGCGCCTCGCGGTGCTCCACAATGGGCTATTGGTCGGCCCAGCAACGCACCGGTTCGCCCTTGACGGGGTTGCTCGGTCCCCGGGTGTCTATCTCGTGCGCGTGCGTGGCGAGCAGACCGTTGCGGTTGTCCGCGCCACACGCGCCGACTGAAGGCGTGGGGTCGGTACGAAATCACGGGCGGTTAGCTCAGTTGGTTCAGAGTATCTCGTGTACACCGAGGGGGGCGGGAGGTCGAGTCCTTCACTGCCGACCTTTTGATGCCGAGCCCTCGCTGCCTACGCGCGCTGAGAGTCCGCGGTCTAATGGATAGGTCTGTCAGCCTGGCCTCCACACGCCCTGCCGCACGTCCATCCACGTCACCACCAGCACGTGCGGCACCGTCAGCGCGGCGATGCCGACGAGGTAGACGGCCAGCCATGCGCTTGTCCCCGGCTCGCGGACGAGCATCCACCCCAGCAGGACGAACAGCGCAAGGGCACCGACCGTGGCCGGGACTGCCATCGCGCCCAGCCGGAGCGGTCGGCCAGCCGCCACGGCCGGCTCCAGCCGCGCAAGGTGCCGCAGGGCATGCCACAGGCAGAAGTAGATTCCGACGCTCCACAAGGGCGGTAGCACGGCGAAAAACACGAGCAGCGCCGCAGTCTCGCCGAGGTCTAGCCCGAACGTGCGCCAGGCTCCCCGTTGCTGCGCCGAGCGGGCGCTCCACACGGCATAGCCCCCAATCAGAAGCGCGAGCCCCACCGTCACGCGGCCAGCAGCCCCCGACGCGGCTGCTGCGACGACCTGCGCCTGATCGGGTTCGAACAGCGCCACCAGCCCTCGCAACACCTCGGCATAGGCCTCCGGCTGCGCCGCCAGCGGGACGAGCATCGGCAGTGCCCCACGGACCACTCCGGCGAGGGCGAGGTGCACTCGCGAGCCGAGGTGCCCGTCCCATCCCAGTGCCCGCAGGACGAATACGTCGCCCTGCCCCCAGTGCGCCCACGTAAGCAGAATAAAGCCAATGGCGGCCGCGACGGGTGCTAGCCACCACAACCCCATCACCAGACTCGCCACGGCGAGGTAGAGCGTGCAGAAAACCGTCAGGCGGCCAGCCGTCAGGGACTGACCGCGCATCCGGAAGGGGACCCACGGGTCTACGGCGCCATGCGGCAGCCCCAACACCACTATGCTCGCGAGCCAGGGTCCCAGCCAAACGACCGAGGGCGCACGCTGAATCCACGGGGCCGCGAGCAGGGACAGGGCTACTCCGCCCCAGGCTATGGCGAGCCCGAGGCGCGGCCACGCGATGGACGGCCGCCCCGACGCACGCCCGCGCCCCGTCATGCCTTCGCTAGTGCTAAGCGTCGCAGTGCGGGAATCGGCGAGGCGGGCGAGGGTTCCGAGAGCGCGAAGCCCTGGACGATCATCAAGTTCGTCACGAAAAAGAACAGCGCCTCCTCGATGGGGAGCCCCAAGATCATGACGCCCGTACTGGTGGCTTCGCTGATGTGCCAGATGTCCAGCGCGATCGCGATGCGGTCCGCGATGCAGAGGTAGAGTGTCGGTACCGCGACGGCCCATGCGATCAGCCGGCGGCGCGCCCACAGCATATCACCACCGAACGCCCACATCCCTGCAAGCACGGGGCAGGCCCATCCCAGCACCAGACCGAGATAGAGCCCTCGCCCGCCGAGCGCCGTGAGGAGCCATCCGGTCAGCGCGAGCGCGCCGAAGAGCACCGTCCCGGGTAGGCGCACGTGCCGGGACGCTGGAGCAGGCACCGCCAGGAAATAGCGAGCGCGGACAAAGATGAACAGCAGCCCCGTCATCACCGTCTGGATCACGAAGAACGCATACTCCTCTACCGGCACATGGCCAACCGTGGCGAGCACGCGGTCGGCCGGGTACGTCCATACCCGTTGGGCTACAAGGTAGTTGTCCCAGGGCGTGGTGTAGACGAACGCGATGACGACGAGCGCCACCAGCGGCCACCACGCAGGTACCCGGCGGGGCCGGAAGATCCATAGGGCTGCGAGGGCGGGAAGCGTGAACGCCGCGTGGAACTGGAGGTACGTCATGGCCGCGAGGGGCTACCGGCGCGGACCACGTGGCGGTCGCGGGCCTCCGCACGGGCGAGCCCGTGCCCGATGCCTCCGCCGGCAAGGGCGAACCACCACCACGACTCGGCTATGCCGACGAGGGGCTCAGGGCCGCCCTCGAAGACAGAAGCGAGCGCCCCGAACGCGGCGCCCGTCGCCGCGATCGTGAAGGAGAGCATGTTGAAGACCAGGCTGTATTGCCCGGCAGACAAGGTGGGGAGCTCGACCACGGGAGGAGGGATAGGGTGCGTGAGACGTTCAGAGGCAGCGTTGCAGGTGGCTCGGAGCGTTTCGAGCCTACCAGTTTTCAGGATTAACTGAAAACATCACCACATGCCCTACCCGCCAGTGATCCTGAGTACCTACTGAAGGCGCGGGGTCGGTGCACAATCAGGGGTGGCTAGCGATAGCCCGCCGCCTGGAGTTCAAAGAGTTCGGCGTAGCGCCCACGCGTCGCCAGCAACTCTTCGTGTGTGCCGATCTCCTCCATCTGCCCGTCCACGAGGACGAGGATGCGGTCGGCCATGCGCACGGTCGAGAAGCGATGCGAGATCAGCACGGCCGATTTGCCCTCGGTGAGGTCCTTGAAGCGCTGGAAGACCTCGTACTCGGCGCGGGCGTCGAGCGCGGCCGTGGGCTCGTCGAGGATGAGGAGTTGCGCGTCGCGCATGTAGGCGCGGCCGAGGGCCACCTTCTGCCACTCGCCACCGGAGAGATCGACCCCGGTCTTGAACCGCCGCCCGACGACCTGCTCGTAGCCCTCCGGGAGCTTATCGATCACGGAGTCTGCGAGGCTTCGCTCCGCCGCGTCCTCGATGCGCGGTCGGTCGTCGCGCTCCTCGATCCGCCCCACGGCGATGTTGTCGGCCGCTGTGAGGTGGTAGCGGACGAAGTCCTGGAAGATCACGCCGATGTTGGCGCGCACGTCGGCGAGGTCGTACTCCTTTAAGTCGTGCCCGTCGAGGAGAATGCGGCCTTCGTCGGGGTCGTAGAGGCGGGCGAGGAGCTTGACGAGCGTCGTCTTGCCCGCGCCGTTCTCGCCGACGAGCGCAAGCGCCTCGCCGGCGTGCAGGTCGAACGAGAGGTCGCGGAGGATCCAGCGCTCGGCGCCGGGGTAGCGGAAGCCGACGCCCTCGAACCGGAACCCCTCGCGGATCGGGTTGGGGAAGGGCCGCGGGTGCTCAGGCGAGGCGACGCGGGGCTCGATCTCGAAGAATGAGAACAGGTCGTCGAGGTAGAGCGCTTGCCCGGCCACGCCGGAGAACGAGGTGAGCAACCCTTCAAGGAGGCTCCGCAAGCGGTTGAAGGAGCCGGCCAGAAACGTCAGGTCGCCGATGGAGAAGTCGCCGCGTGCGGTGCGATAGACGATGACGGCATACGCCGCGTAGTAGCCCGCCGAGCCAACGGCCGCAAGGACGCCGCCCCACGCCGCTCGGCGCATCGCCAGCGCCCGATTCGCGCGGTAGAACGCGTCGGCCAGGACGCGGTAACGCTCCGTCAGGAACGCGTTGAGGCCGAAGATCTTGACTTCTTTGGCTGTCTCGTCGCTCGCGCCGACGAAGCGGAGGTAGTCCAACTCGCGCCGCTCGGGCGTCCACGCGTAGGTGAGCGAGTAGCTCTGCGCGTTGAAGTGCGCCTCGCCGAGAAAGGCCGGGACGAGGGCGAGGACCAGCAGCGCGATCAGCCATGGCGCGTAGACCACGAGCCCGATGCCGAAGCTGATGATGGTGATCACATTCTGCGCCTGCCCGAGCACCTGGCTCATGAGCACCATGCGGCCCGTCGTCTGGCGGCGCGCCCGTTCGAGCTTGTCGTAGAAGTCGGCGTCCTCGAAGTGGGCGAGGTCGAGCGTAGCGGCGTGCGCCATGAGGCGGACGCTCGTCTCGTTCGTGAACAGGTCGCCGAGGAGCGAGTCGAGGAGGGCGACGGCGCGGCCGAGCACGTCGGAGAGGAGGGCGAGGCCGAATTCGGCGACGAGGAGCAGCGCCAGGGACCGGAGGGCGCCGTCGGCCACCCACGCGCCGACTCCCTCGACGCCCATCCCGGCACTGGCCACACGCACCACCTCGTCGATGATGAGCTTGCCCACGTAGAGCATCGCCACAGGCAGGACGGCACGGACGAGGCGGAGAACGATGTTCGCGGCCGTCATCCACGGCCCCGTGTGCCAGACGAGGCGGAAGAGCGGCGGGAGGTTGCGGAGTGCACCGAACCGCTCGCGGAGGCTCACGTCGGCCTGCGCTTCTCGCCTCCGGCGCCCACCGGGGCTGGGCTGCCCGTTTGCCGAACCGCTCGAAAACAACGCCATCGGTCCCACACGCTGCCCTGTGTGGGAGGTTTCAAGCGCAGACGCTCCAGGCTATTTCCCGATGCAGAACTGCGAGAAGATGGCGCCCAGTACGTCCTCGTTGGTGATGGCGCCGGTGATGGCTCCGAGTTCGTGGAGCGCGGCGCGGAGGTCGAGCGCGAGCGTGTCGCCTCCACTTCTGCTTCGAAGGGCTGCCTGTGCCCGGTGGACTGCCTCGCGCGCCGCGTCGAGGTGTCGCCGGTGCCGCTCGTTGACGACGACCATAGACCCTTCCGCATGCGTCAAGTCGGAGGCGACGGCCTCCCGGAGCGTGTGCCGGAGCGCGTCAAGGTGGGATGGATCAGCGAGCGCGGTCTTAGCGGAGAGGGCGAAGGCTGCCGCGGGCCGAGCCGTGCCGTTGGGCAGCAGGTCGGTTTTGTTGGCGACGAGCAGGACGGGCAGTTCGGGTCGGTCAGCGGCGAGGCGGTCGAGGAACGCCTGTTCTTCCTCGTCCAGCCCGGTCGTCGCGTCCACCACGTAGAGCAGCGCGTCGGCGCGGTCGATGGCGCGGCGGGTGCGGCGGACGCCCTCCGCTTCAATGGCGTCGGCGGTGTCGCGGAGGCCCGCAGTGTCCACGAAGCGGTAGCGCAGCCCCTCCATTGTGGCCTCGGCCTCGATCTCGTCGCGCGTAGTGCCGGGCGTGGCGCTGACGATGGCGCGGTCCCGTTCGACGAGCGCGTTGAGGAGCGTGCTCTTGCCCGCGTTGGGCCGTCCGCCAATGACCACGCGCACGCCATCGCGGACGAGTGCGCCAAGGCGGTACGAGTCAAGGAGTTCGGTGAGCAGGTCGTCGGCCTCCGCGAGTAGACCACCGAGTGCCGAGCGGTCGGCGAACTCTACGTCCTCTTCCGAGAAATCCAGTTCCAGTTCGATCAGCGCCGTCGTTTGCACGAGCGCCTCGCGGATGTGTGCCACGGACCCGGCCACGCGGCCTTCCAGTTGGTGCAACGCGGCCCGGTGCGCCAGCCCCGACTGGGCATGGATCAGGTCGGCAACGGCCTCGGCCTGCGTCAGGTCCAGCTTGCCGTTGAGGAAGGCGCGCTGCGTGAACTCGCCTGGCTCGGCGAGGCACGCGCCTGCATCGAGGAGACTGCGGAGGACGAGTTGCGGCGCGAGGTCGCCGCCGTGGCAGGTCACTTCCACCACATCCTCGCCGGTTGCCGTGCGTGGCGCGCGGAAGAGCGTCACCACCACCTGATCGAGTCGCTCCCCTTCGCCATCCAGCAGGAACCCGACATGCGCCGTGTGGCTCTCGGCGGCCAGGAGCGCCTCGCCCTGAGAGAACCGAGACGCGACGATCTGCACGGCCTCAGGGCCAGAGAGGCGCACGATGGCGAGGGCGGCCTGCCCGCGCGCCGTGGCTAGGGCAGCGATGGTTTCGGTCATGGCTGCGCCTCGATCCATCGTTCCAGGGCTTCGGTCGCCGCGTTGGATACGCCCAGAATGGCCGCTTCCTGCAGCGGCGTCGCGCAATCGTCGATGCGGGTGCGCGCGTGCGGATCTGCGCCGCGTTCGAGCAGCATCGTCATGAGCGTGGCATCGCCGGTCCCCACCGCCATGTGCAGGGGCGTGTAGTCGTTCAGGCCGTACCGCTGGACATCGGCCCCATGGTCGAGGAGGAGAGCCACGAGTTCACGGCGCTCCTCGCCCTCCGCGTGGTTCATGGCACTCACCAGCGCCGGGAAGCCGTCGTGTGCCTCGTCGTTCGGGTCCGCTCCGAGTTCCAGGAGGGTGCGGATGAATGGCAAGGGGCTGATTCCGATGGCCCCTTGCAAAACCGAAGACGGATACCACTCGGGGAGCAGGACGTTGGGGAATTCAGGTGGCTCGCCCAAGGCTCGGCGTAGTGCGCCCTCATCGCCCGCCCGAAGCGCCGCGTCGACTTCAAGTCGGGTACGTGTAGCGTCGTTCATCCCCAGATCCGCCCGGGGCTGCTAGCGCTTCGCCTTCGAGCGCTTCTTGGCCTGCCCGTTGGACGATGCGCGGCCGTTGCGGCCCGGCTTGGCTTTCGCGCCCTTCGTCCCTTTCTTCGGCTTCGGCTCGTCGTCGTCGTGGTCGTGGAGGTGCTTGTTGATCCAGCGCTGCTGGAACACCGTGAAGGTATTGAAGGCGAGATAGTAGAGGCTCAGACCCGACGGGAAGCGGTTGAAGAAGAGGAAGAAGAACGCCGGCATGGCGTACATGATCATCTTCTGCTGCCCACTAATGGACGTGCCGCCCGGGCTCGCAAACTTCATCGAAAAGATCATCGAGATGCCCATCAGCAGCGTGAAGCCTGCCACGAAATCGCCGTAGAGCGGGAGGGCAAAGGGTAGGTGCAGGATGGGATCAGGTGCCGAGAGGTCGGGCGCCCAGAGGAACGATTCGCCGCGTAGGACGAGCGTGCTCTGGAAGTAGCGCCACATCGCAATCAGGATGGGATACTGGAGCAGCATCGGCAGGCAGCCGCCGAGCGGGTTGACGCCGCGCTCGCGGTAGAGGCGCATCATGGCCTCCTGCTGCTTCTGCGGGTCGTCGGCGTGCTTCTCCTTGATGGCCTCCATCTCGGGCTGCACGTCCCGCATCTTCGCCATCGAGGTGTAGCTCTTCTTGGTCAGCGGGTAGAGCACCAGCTTCAGCAGGAAGGCGAAGATGATGATGACGAGCCCGTAGTTGGGCAGGAACGTCGAGAGGAAGGCGAAGGACGGGGCGATGACGTAGCGCGCGAGCGGCCGCGTCATGAAGGCCCCGAAGCCGAACTCGACCATGTCATAGAGCTTGAGGTCGTAGCTGGCGAGGCGGCGCAGCTCCATCGGCCCGAGGTAGAGGCGGAAGGCGTCGGCTTCGCCCGCCTCCGGGCGCGGCATCTCGAGCCGCGCCGTGTAGTCCTGCGCGAACGTGTCGGGCACGTCGGCCTCGCCAATCTGGCTGCCTTCGAGCGAGGCGCCCTCGGTCTCCCCTTCCGGGATCAGGACAGCGGCGAAAAACTTGGTTTTGACGGCCACCCAGTCCACCTGCCCGGCGGCGGGGAAGGTTTCTGCCTGCCCCGGCTTCGAGAGGCGGATCATGTCGGTGTCGCCGCCCCAGCGAACGAAGGCCCCGGCTTGCGTCACTTCCTCGCGCGGGTTGTTCTCGGCCAGCGGCAGCGCGCCATCCCACACCATCTCGTAGCCGCCCGACTGGGCCAGCACGTTCGTCCCCTCGGTCTCGACGCGGAACGTGACCTCGTACGAGTCCGGGATGAAGCCGTAGACAAAGCGCAGCACGCCTTCGCCGACAGGCGCCTCGAAGGCCAGTTCGCCCCCCTCCTCGCCCACGCGGAGCGAGTCGCCGCCAAACGACGGGCGGAAGAAGAGGGTGCGCGTGTCCACGAGCCGCCCCTGCGGCGGGTTGAAGACGAGCGCAAGCGCGCCTGCTTCGTTCGACACCAACTCGACGGGGTCCGTGCTCTCCGCGTGGTTGTAGCCCAGGAGCTTCATTGAGCGGAGCGAGCCGCCGTGCGTCGAGAACGTCGCGCGGTAGCGGTCGCTCACGACCACCACGTCGCGGGCCTCACCCGTCAGCGCCGCCGCGAACAACGAGTCCGTGGGCGCTTGCAGCGCGTCGGCGTTCGCCAGCGGATCATCCACGTCGTCCGGCGCGCTGATGACCGCCGACGTGTCAGCGGTGATGGGGCCCTCCTGCACGGGCGGCTCCGGCTGCGGAGCGAGGTACAGCATCCAGACGCCCAGGATGAGCGAGATCAGGATGATGCCGATGAGGGAGCTGCGATCGACGCCTTGTTGTTCCACGACGCGGGGGCTATGCGAGGGCGAGCGGTACGGGAGGGAGGCGCATCGGGTTCAGCGCGCGCGGCTTATTCACGCGTAGACGGGGTGTTGTCGGTGCAGAGGCGAGCTTCGAGGCGGCGGAGTGCGGCGGGTAGGTCGCGGCGGAGGTCTTCGGTGGCGGTGACTTCGTTTCCACGAAAGAGCACCATCACGGTCAGCGTGTCCGGGCGATCCGCGAAGCACTCCGCGAGGCCGTGCTGATGCTGGCGGTAGCTTTCGCGCATGAGCCGCTTGAGGCGGTTGCGCCCGACATGCGTCCGCGCGCGGCGGCCCGGCGCGAAGCCGATCTGCACCGAAGCGTCGGTTCCGACCTCCTCGCGGGGCACGATCCGGTAGCGCAGGTGCACCACCCCCGCGTCCAGGCGCCCGACATCGGTGCGGGTGCGGTCGAAGAGGGGCCGGATGAGACGCTGCCGTTTGAGGCGCGCCGTGCGCGGAAAGCGAAAGGAGCGATCAGCCACGGGCACGCCCGATGCATCCCCGGCACTTACTTGCCGGGCTTGCTGTCGCTGATGGAGAGCTCGTGGCGGCCCTTGGCGCGACGGCGCGAGAGGACCTTACGGCCGTTCTTGGAGGCCATGCGCGAGCGGAAGCCGTGCTTGTTGGCGCGCTTGCGGCGGCTGGGCTGGTAGGTACGCTTCATGATCGTAGGCAATAGAAGGGCCGGGCGGCCCGGATTCTCCGCCCACGAACCGGTCGTCAACCGTGCGATCCGCGCGGGCGGCGCAGAGCAGGGTAAGATACGGTGCAGGCCCCCGGAAGCCCCCATCGATTCATGAACTCATCTTGACTTCCGCGCGACGGGCCCTGTAGATTGTCGGTCCCTTTCGGGGGAGTGCACGCGGGAATAGCTCAGTTGGTAGAGCATCAGCTTCCCAAGCTGAGGGTCGCCGGTTCGAGTCCGGTTTCCCGCTCCGCTAGCGGTAAGCATCGGGCGTTAAGTGCATCGCTCCGTGCTTATCGCTAACCCGGGCGGTTAGCTCAGTTGGTTTAGAGCGCCTCGTTTACACCGAGGAAGTCGGGGGTTCGAGTCCCTCACTGCCCACGCCGCGTGCCGCGAAGCCGTCCTTCGAGCACGGTCGATTCCGCGTCGTCGTAGGTGGCGGAGAAGCGCCCCATCAGGTCGTCCCCATTGACATAGATCACGGAGGTGGTGGTGACCATCACCTCATCGCGGAGGGCACTCGAATAGGGGCCGACAGTGACCGTGGCGCTGTCGCCAGCGATGACGACGCTGGAGGCCGGGACCGGCTCGTCGAGGTGGTCGAACTGCATGCTCCAGCCGTCGGTGTTGTCAGCCGTGGTCATGCCGAGTTCTACGAGGGCGCTGTCGCTGTCGAGAGGCATCGCCTGCACGGTCCAGTCACCGGCAAATGATGGAGCAGCGGGTTGGGCTGGTTCGTCCGGCATGTCGACCACAGGGGGCTCCTCGGGTTGGGCGCAGCCAAGGACGAGGGCGAACGTGAGGATAGAAAGGAACTGGCGCATCGGGGTAGGGAGGTAGGTGAGCGCACTAATTACGACGCAAGGTTTTGTTACGCAATGGTTTGGGGTCCAGGCAGCTAAGCTGCTCCCGAGTTCGCCCGATCTGGTGAGTGCGCTCCTAGCCCCGTGGTGAGAGCGCAGTATTTCGAGTCGACCTGCTAACTTGCAAGCACCTCTCACCCACCACCAGAGTTGCGCCATGCTGCCCAAGCTGCTCACCGAGTTCATCGGGACCTTCTTCCTCGTCCTCACCATCGGCCTGACGGTCCTGATCGGGACCGAGTTCGCGCCCATCGCCATCGGGTGTGTGCTCATGGTGATGGTGTACATGGGCGGGCACGTCTCGGGCGCCCACTACAACCCGGCGGTCACGCTGGCTATCTGGATGCGCGGCAAGGCCACGACGAGCGAACTGGCCCCCTACATGGGCGCGCAGATCGTCGGGGCCTTTGCCGCAGCGCTCGTCGTCTACGTCATCAACGACCGCACGCTCCAGGTCATGCCCGCCGCCGAGACGAGCCTGTTCGAGTTCTTCCTGCTCGAACTGCTCTTCACCTTCGCGCTCGTGCTCGTGATTCTCAACGTCGCCACGTCGAAGGACACGGAGGGCAACTCGTACTACGGCCTCGCCATCGGCTTCACGGTGCTCGGGGGGGCGTTCGCCGCCGGGCCGATCTCGGGCGGGGCCTTCAACCCGGCCGTCGCTATCGGGCCGATCCTCGTGGATGCCATCATGGGTGAGGGCGATTCGCTCAGTAGCCTCTGGGTCTATCTCGTGGCATGCTTCGGCGGCGGCGCGCTCGGCGCCATCGTGTTCAAGATGCAGAACCCGGATGATGTGTAACGCGGCCGTCGGCTAGACGACCTCGCCGCTCACCGCCGTAATCTTCTCCAGCAGCACGGCCAGGGTCTCGCGCTCGGCTGCATCGAGCGGGTCTAGCATGGCGGCGGCGACCTGCCTGTAGAGCGCAGCGTCCTCGGCGAAGGCCTGCTCGCCGGCGGCGGTCAACTCGACGAGCCAGACGCGCCGGTCGGCCTCGCTGCGCGAGCGACGGGCGAGGCCGCGCCCTTCGAGACGGTCCACGATGGGTGTGACCGCGCTCTGCCCGATGCCGAGTTGGTCGGCGATGTCGCCCATCCGCGACGGTCCGCCGAGGCCAAGCACGCCGAGGGCCAGCAGCTCCTGCTTGCTGAGCGTGTCGTGTGCGGCCGACTGCTGGGCGGCCAAGCGGGTGTAGAGCGCGCCGAGCCGACGGAGGGCGTGCGTGAAGGTCTCGGTGTGATCGGGTGTGGGCATAGCGAGAGGATAGGACACAGCTACGGGTACCTCCAAGCCATTGTGAAGTTTCATAATTGGATAGTGCAATAATCGGAACATATGATCGATGGACTGGTTGGAGCGCTGAAATGCTCTCCTCCAGCCTCCGTCTACGACCATGTCTACCTGGACCTCCGACCACATCCCCGATCAAACCGGTCGCACGGCCGTCGTCACCGGCGCGAATGCGGGCATCGGCTATGAGACAGCCCTCGCCCTGGCCAAGAAAGGGGCGCACGTCGTCCTCGCCTGCCGTAGCGAGCAGCGCGGCACCGATGCACTCCGCCAGATCGAAGCCGAGCAGCCCGCCGGGTCGGCCGAACTGATGCTCCTCGACCTCGCCGACCTGGATTCCGTCCGAACCTTCGCAGAGGCCTTTTGGGCTAAGTACGTACGGCTTGATCTCCTCATCAACAACGCGGGCGTGATGGTTCCGCCGGAGTCGAAGACGGCACAGGGCTTCGAACTCCAGTTCGGCGTCAACGTGATCGGGCACTTCGCGCTCACCGGGCTCCTCATGTCTGCGCTCGCTGAGGCGCCGGGCTCGCGTGTGGTGACGCTGAGCAGCCTCGCCCACCGGCAGGGCCGGATCGACTTCGATAACCTCCGAGGCGAGAAGGAGTACAAGCCGATGCGTGAGTACATGCAGAGCAAGCTCGGCGACTTGATCTTCGCGATCGAACTCCAGCGCCGCCTCGAAGCTGCCGGGCAGGACACGATCTCGCTCGGTGCGCACCCCGGCTTTACCGCGACGGAATTGCAGCGGCACAGCGGGTTGTGGAACACGCTTGTCGGGCTGTGGAGCAACACGCCTGCGGTGGGCGCGCTCCCCACGCTCTACGCGGCGACAGCCCCCGACGCCGAGCCGGGCGGCTACTACGGCCCACGCGGGGTCTTCGAAGCACGCGGCCATCCAGCCCCGGCCAAGGTGATGCCTCATGCTCGGGATCGCCAGACAGCCGAGCGGCTCTGGGCCATGGCCGAAGAGGCGACCGGCGTACATTTCTTCCACGAGGTCCTCGCGCAGGCAGCCTGACGAGCCTCTTTCGGTAGCCTCTGCGCCGTAACGCTATGAACGTAATTCTCTTTGGCGCGACCGGCATGGTGGGCCACGGCGCGCTCACGGCCGCCCTCGACGACCCGCGCGTCGAGCGGATCCTCTCCGTCGCCCGGCGTCCCACCGGACGCACGCACGCGAAGCTCGACGAACTCATCATCGAGGACTTCTTCGACTACTCTGCTGTCGAGGGGCAGTTGGTCGGCTACGATGCGTGCCTGTTCTGCCTCGGTGTCACGGCCGCGGGCAAGAGCGAGGCGGCGTACCGACGGCTCACGTACGACCTCACCCTTGCGGCGGCCGAGACACTCGTGCGACTGAACCCGGCGACGACGTTCTGCTACGTCTCGGGCGAGGGCACCGACGAGACCGGGCAAAGCCGCCAGATGTGGGCGCGCGTGAAGGGCGAGACCGAGAACGCGCTCTCGGCGCTTCCCTTCGAGGCCGTCTACCACTTTCGTCCAGCCTACATCCACCCCGTTGGCGGAGCGCGAGCGTCCAACACGTTCTACCGCGTCGCCATCACGGCAGTGTCGCCGCTCTACCCAGTGCTCCGGCGGCTTTTTCCCGGGTACGTGACGACAACGGAAACACTGGGCTGCGCCCTCGTAGAGGCAGGCCTGAACGGTGCGCCCGTGTCCGTGCTCGATAGCCGCGCGATCAATGCACTCGCCGAACAGAGCCCAGCAGTGTGAGCGAAACGTGACCGGCTGAGGGGCACCCTCACGTTTGGCTGGCCGTTGAGGAGGGCACATTCGCTTGGTCCGTGCTCCGATGTCGCGTCTCTTGTCGCTGCCTCTCGTCTTCACCGTCGCCCTGCTGCCGCTGCTCGGTTGCCAGGCCCAGCCCATGAACGACCGCGAGCAGGCCCTCCCCGGATTCACGACCAACACGGCGCTCCGCACCATCGAACTGAGCGAACTGCGCAGCGGCGGGCCGCCCAAGGACGGCATCCCGGCCATTGATTCGCCGCGCTTCACGGACACCGGCTCGGCATCGGAATGGATCGCCGATCAGGAGCCGGTGATTCTGCTGCGTATCGGCGAGACGGCGCGCCTCTATCCGCTGCAGATCCTCACCTACCATGAGATCGTCAACGACGAGGTGGACGGCGTGCCGGTCTCAGTCACGTTCTGCCCGCTGTGCTACAGCGCCATCGCCTTCGACCGTCGCGTGGAGACTGACGACGGCCCACGCACGCTCGATTTCGGCGTTTCGGGGATGCTCCGCAACTCGGATCTCGTGATGTTCGACCGGCAGACGGAGACGCTCTGGCAGCAGTTCACTGGCGAAGCGCTCGTCGGCGACCTCGTGGGCATTACGCTCGACGTGCTGCCTGCGCAGATCGTCTCGTTTGCCCAGGCTCGCGAGGCGCACCCTGAGGCACCGGTGCTGTCGCGGGAAACCGGCCACCAGCGTCCGTACGGCACTAACCCCTACGCCGGCTACGACGACGTGGGCAACCGCCCCTTCCTCTACGATGGGCCAGACAACGGGCAGATTGCGCCGCTCACGCGCGTCATCGCGGTCAAGCTGGACGATGCCGCACGCGCCTATCCCACCGACCTTACGCGCGAGCGCCGCGTCGTCCACGACACCCTCGGCGAGCAGCCGGTCGTGGTGTTCCACGCCGAGGGCGCAGTGACGGCCCTCGGCGCCCGTGTCATCGCAGATGCCCGCGAAGTGGGTTCGACGGGCGTCTTCGACCCACGGGTGGAAACCGACGAGGGTGAGCAGGTGCTCCGCTTTACCTACGAGAATGGCCGTTTCGTGGACAGTCCCACGGGGACGACCTGGACCATCACGGGCGAGGCCGTCAGTGGCCCGCTCGCCGGGCAGCGCCTCCGTCCCCTCCCCTTCGGCGACTACTTCGCCTTCGCCTGGTTCGCGTTTCGCCCCGAGACCTCGCTTTACCGCGAGTAAGCGTTAGCCGAGGTGCCCGCGACTCAGAATTGCTTCTGAAAGGGCTACGCCCTACACTTGTTGTAACAGATTTTAACCTCCTGCTAACCGGGTTCCACCATGAACGAGAAATGGGCCGTACTCCGTCGATGACGCGCGCAGCAGTACGTCTCCGGCCTGACGCGGCGACGCGTCCGCCCACCACGCCGGAGCAAAGCGGGCCGCCCTCCTCCCTGGAAGGCGGCCCGCTTGTTGGGTCTGGAGGGCGGGGAGGGTTACGAGCGCGCTGCGTCGTCAGCCATAGGCTCCGCATCCATCGCGCCGACCGGTTCGAGACCGAGCACCTCAACGCCCTGATCGAACACCACGTCCACCGGAATCCCGGCGCTGTTGACGCGGTCCAGGCTGGCTTCGAGTTCGGGCGTCAGCACGGCGTACTCATCCACAAAGGCCTGCACAGCGTCGTAGTCGCCGTCACCCTGGAGTGTGAGGATGCGTTCCGAGAGGGCGTCCACGGCGGCACCCATCTGGTCCTCGATGATCCGCCACTTTCCGTCTTCGGTCTGCTCGATGGCCCCCATCTCCTTGAAGAAGTTGAACCGGGCGAGGTTGGCCCGCCCGTGTGCGCTCGACGAGCCGAAGCGAACCGAGCGGAAGATGGAGGCGATGAACGTGACGTAGTGCTCCGTCAGCGTCGCCTCGGTCCATTCGCCCTGCGCGATCAGGTTCTGCACCATGTAGAGGCCCAGCACGTCGGCTTTGCCCTCTTCGAGTGCGCTGGCGTGGTTGCGGAGCGCCTCGCGGACGGTGCCGTTGTCCGTGATCGTGTTCTTGATGCCGAGGCCGTGCGCTACCTCGTGGAACATCGTGTTGCCGAAGAATGCGTCGAACGTGACGTGCTCGCGCTGGTCCTCCGCGATCAGTTCGGTGGCGATGGGAATCAGGATGCGGTCGAACTTGGCGCGCATCACGTTCTGGAGCTGGAGCCGCCGCGAGCCCTTCTGGAGCTGCACCTCCTCGTCGTTGGGCAGGTTGATGGCGATGGTCTTGGAGCCCGCGTTGGAGTCGCCCGCGTAGTAGACGGCGTCGTAGGCGGCGAGGTCGGCGTCGGTGCCGGGCGTCTCGGTCTTGTACTCGTCGGGCACGGGCAGGCCGCGCTGAAGATCGGGCAGGAGCGAGGCGTAGCGCTGGAGGCGCTCGCTCCACGCCATGTCTTTGATGAGGACGTACGCCTCGTGCGCCGCCTTGTAGCCGAAGAGCTGGTCTTCGTACGTCTCGATGGGGCCGACGATGAAGTCGAGCGGATTGTCGCGCATGTCCATCCAGGCGAGGTCGCTCGGCTGGTAGTCGTCCGTCAGGAGGGCGTCGGCGCGGAGTTCGAGGTAGGTGCGCAGGCCAGGGTCTTGCGCGAGGGCGGCGGCGCGGCGCAGATAGTCGGCGGCGCGTTGGTGCTGCTCGGCAAACGCCTCGTGGTAGGGCACACCGATCAGGCGGTCGCCCTCGCGGCGGACGACCGTGTAGAGCCCGAGCAGGTCCTGATCGGGGTACGCGTCGGCGGCCTGGAGGAGTTCGCTCTCGGTGATGTCGGCCGGGTAGAAGCCCGATCCAGCGGGCTTGGCCTCAAACCCAGGAAGGAAGGGCGCGTTGCCGTCGAGGCGGTCCCACGGGCCGTAGTTGATGCGCGCGTAGCGGCGTGCGGCCTCGCTCGGGAGGCTAGCAAGCAGCGAGTCGCGCCCGGCGGGATAGGCTTCCATCCAGAAGACCTCGTCCATCGCCTTGGCCGCTTCGATGAGCAGCGGGATCATCTGGCGCGTCGAGTCCGAGAGGCCGGACAGGTCGGCGTCAAGGCGGACGGTAGTGTACTGGCCGAGCTTGTCGAGCAGGAGCGAGTCCTCGGCGGTAGTGAGGCCGTCGGTGGTGGCGGTGGGCGAGACGGGCGGCACATCGTTTTGGGATTCGACCTGGCAGCCGACGAGCACGAAGGCAGCCAGCAGCGAGAAGGCGAAGGAGCGGAGGGTCATCAGGGGAAGGGCTTGGTGGGAATCCAGACCTTCAAGATAGTGACCGTGCTCGCTACTGCTCCGGCTGCAGAGCTGTGTCCGTCTGGATCACGAACGCGTCGCCGGTGAGTTCCGGCGCGGCGTGGATGTCGTCCACGGGCTGCATCGTGATGACGAGCGTACGTGCCTCAGGGGCGTAGTGCGCCACCTGCTCTACTGTGCCAAGGCCGCTAGTGCTGTGGAACGAGCCATTGACGTGGAGAATGAGCGCACCAGGCGTCCGCGCGAGGTGCTCAGCGAGGGAGAACGCCATCGTCGCGTCGCGGAGGTTCTGGGAGGCGAGCATACCTTCCACCGAGGGCATCCCGTGGTTGGTGCCGCCGTGCGCACCCATCCCTTCCATCTCCGCACGGAACTTGTCGGCGTACGCCTCGCTCGGCGCGGCAACGGTCAGCGGGGGCAGAAACGCACGGGCCGAGGGGCTCAGGGCGTCCAGTGCTGCGAGACCTTCCCGGCTCATGCGGCTGACGTAGCGCCCGGGCGCATTGGCGGCGATCACCGGCAGGCCATGCGCCTTCGCGTACTCCACCAGCGGCCGGTAGTCGGTGGCGTAGTTGCTCCACGGACGGCTAGCCGCGAGGAAGTCGCGTTCGCGGATCAGTCCGGCGAGGTACTCGTCGAGGACCAGTTGCGCATCGCGCTCGAACATCTCCAGCGAAAGCGCGACCGGGCGCGAATCGCCGTAGGCATGGTGTGCCGCTTCGAGGAGGTGTCGTTGGAGCGCGTGGGCTGTCGGATCGTTGTGGACCTCGCCGAGAAAGACCACATCGGCGTTCGCCATCGCGGCCGCGACGGCGTCGAGGTTGGACGGGGTGCCGTCGGCTGTGTAGACCGCGAAGTGGCCCGTCGGGTCGATGAGCGTCGTGTCGGCGTCTTGTGCCTGGACGCCAGTAGCAGCAGCCAACAGGGCCGTCAGCAGGAGAAGCCAGCGCATGCGCTTATCCGTCGCGGCGACGACCGCGTCGCTTGTTGGACTGCTTCGGATGCGGCGGCTCGTCGGTGGCGTCCGAGGCCTCGTCGTCAGCGTGTGGGACGGACGGTGCCGTGTGCAGGCTCTTCTGATAGGCCTCATCGAGGAGCATCGCTAGCAGTTCGGGCTCGCCCTCGGCCACGAGATCGCGCGCCACGCCGATGAAGCGTTGCATGCGCTCGCGCTCCAGGTTGGTCTTGTCGCGGAGGCGGTCTTCGAGGAGGTTGGTCAGGCGCTCGCCTACGCGGGCGGCCACTTCGTCGTCGGTCGGTACGTCGCGGTATTCCATGTCGATGTCGTATTTGCGCACGATGTCACGGAGCGCCGGTTGATCCGACGGCGTGAGGAGCGAGATGGCGACGCCGGATTTGCCGGCGCGCGCGGTTCGCCCTGCGCGGTGGATGTAATACTCGCGGTCCTGCGCCACATCGTACTGGAAGACGTGGCTGAGATCGGAGACGTCGATGCCGCGCGCGGCCACGTCCGTGGCGACGAGGAAGCGGAGTTCGCCACGGCGGAGGCGGCCCATGACCTTCTCGCGCGCCTTCTGCGTGAGGTCGGACGAGATGCCTGCTGCGTCGTAGCCGTAGTTGGAGAGGAAGTTGGCGAGGTACTCGACCTCGCGCCGCGTGTTGGCGAAGATGAGCGCCGCCTCCGGGTTCTCCATCTCGATCAGCTTGACGAGCGTGCGATCCTTCGCCATCGGGTCCACCACGTAGGCCCGGTGGGTCATGATGTCGACGTGGATGGTGCCGCCCGAGAGCGTCAGGAAGCCCGGTTCGTCGAGGAACTCACGGCCGACGCGCTGCACGGCGTAGGGCATCGTCGCGGAGAACATATAGCCGTCGCGCTCGCGCGGGAGGAAGCGGCGGACACGCTTCATGTCGGGGTAGAAGCCCATCGAAAGCATCTCGTCGGCCTCGTCGAGGATGAGCGTCTTGAGCGTATCGAGGCGGAGCGTGCCCCGTTCGAGGTGGTCGAGCACGCGGCCCGGCGTGCCGACGACGAGGTGCGCGCCCTTCTTGAAGGCGTCGATCTGGGCCCCGTAGGCGGTGCCGCCGTAGACGGCCACGGTGCGGAGGCGCTGGTCCGCCGGTCGCCCGCTGCACATCCGCTCGAACTCGCCGTGGATCTGCTTGGCCAACTCGCGGGTGGGGCAGAGCACGAGCGCCTGGGCCGAATCCTCGGTTGGATCGAGGCGCTCCAGGAGTGGGAGCAGGAAGGCGCCCGTCTTGCCGCTGCCCGTGCGGCTTTGCACGATCAGGTCGTGCCCTTCGAGGATGTAGGGGATGGCCGTCGCCTGGACGGGCATCAGGCCGGGCCAGTCCATCGCGCGGAGCGCGTCCTGGATACTCTCGGGGAGGCTCTCGGCAGTCGCCTCGGGGAGTTCGGGCTCCGGCGCGGGGAAGGGCGAGAAGTTGGGGAGGTCTTTCTTTTGCTCTTTCTGACCGGCCGCGGTCAGGTCGAAAACGGTCGTGTAGGCCATGCAGGCTGCTCGGGTCGAATACAAACCCTAAGCTAAGAGCGCGCGGTGCCATTGGTTCCAGCGCGATGCGGGCTTCCGCAGGAGTTCTTGGCCGGGGCGACTACATCGCGAGCCCGCCGTCCACGTGGAGTGTGTGGCCGGTGATGTACGCTCCTGCATCGGAAGCGAGGAAAACAACCGCCGCGGCCACATCGTCGGGCTGGCCGACGCGGCCCAGCGGAATCGAGCCCTGCATGGCTTCCTGTGCTTTCTCGTTCAGATCCGCCGTCATGTCGGTGGCGATGTAGCCCGGCGCGACCACATTGACCCGCACGCCGCGCCCGCCCAACTCGCGCGCGAGGCTCTTCGAGAAGCCGAGCATGCCTGCCTTCGAGGCGGCGTAGTTGGCCTGCCCCGGGTTGCCCGTCACGCCCACCACCGACGAGATGTTGACGATGCTGCCGCCGCGCTGCTTCATCATCGGGCGGTAGGCCGCCTTGCAGAAGTTGAAGACGCTCTTAAGGTTCGTCTCCAGCACGGTGTCCCAGTCGTCCTCGCTCATGCGGATCATGAGTGTGTCGCGCGTGATGCCCGCGTTATTGACGAGCACGTCAATCGAGCCCCAGGCGTCGAGGACAGCCTGGACGGTTTCCTCAGCGTGGGCGGTATCGGCGGCGTCGCCCTGGAGCGCGAGGCACGCCACGCCCTTGGCTTCGAGGTCGGCCTTGAGCGCCTCGGCGGTTTCGCTAGAGGAGCGGTAGGTGAAGGCCACCTTGGCGCCCGCGTCGGCGAGAGCTTCGACGATGGCGCGGCCGATGCCGCGCGTGCCGCCCGTGACGAGAGCGGTCTTTCCAGCAAGGTCGAGGTTCATGAGTCGAGGGAGTCGAGTTGATCGGCGGTTCCGGCCTGTGCGCTTGCCACGTCGCGGCCGAGGGTGCGCTTGACGAGGCCGGAGAGCACGTTGCCGCTGCCCACTTCGATGAAGCGGTCGGCGCCGTCGGCCTGCATCCGTTCGAGCGTCTGCGCCCAACGGACGGGCGCCGTGAGTTGATCGAGGAGGCGCTGGCGGATTTCGCCGGGATCGGTGGTGGGCTCGGCCGTCACATTCAGGATGACCGGGCAGCGCGGCGCGGTGAGCGCGAGGTTTTCCAGTGTGGCGGCGAGGCCGTCGCGGGCGTAAGCCATCAGGGGCGAGTGGAAGGCGCCGCTCACGGGCAGCGGCACCACGCGCCGCGCGCCCGCTTCCGAGGCCGCTGCGCTCGCGCGCTCCACGGCGTCGCCATCGCCGGAGATCACGATCTGGCCGGGGTCGTTGTAGTTGGCGGGCACAGCGACGGAGCCCGCCTGCGAGGCGTCGGCGCAGACCTGTTCGAGTGCGTCGGCATCGAGGCCTAGGACGGCCGCCATAGCACCGGGACGCACCTGACCGGCCTGGGCCATCAACTCGCCGCGTCGGCGAACGGCTTGCAGCCCGTCGGCGAAGGTGAGCGCGCCGCACGCGGCCAGGGCGCTGTACTCGCCCAGGCTGTGCCCGGCGGCCATGTCGGGCGTGAGACCCTGCTCGTCCAGCACGGCCATCGCGGCGAGGCTGTGGACGTAGAGGGCGGGCTGCGTGATCTCGGTCTGTTTGAGTTGCTCGGCCGCGTCCTCGCCCTCCGAGAACAGGATGTCCGTGAGGGAGAACCCGAGGACCTCGTTGGCTTCATCAAAGCGCACACGGGCGACCGGGAAGCGCTCATAGAGGTCGGCACCCATGCCCGGTTTCTGGGAGCCCTGGCCGGGGAAGAGGAAAGCGGTCGCCATCGGTAGAGAGAAGAGAACGAAGGGTTACTGCGCGACGACAGCTTCGCCGAGGTAGCTGCGGGCCACGTCCGCGCCGTCGTAGGCCCACCGGATGTGGGAGGCGCCCCAGGTGAAGCCGCCGCCGAAGGCCGCGAGCACGAGGTTGTCGCCGCGTTTGAGTTCGGCCTCCCAGTCGTGGAGGCAGAGCGGTAGCGTGGCGGCCGTCGTGTTGCCGTAGCGCTCGATGTTGAGCATCACTTTATCCTCGGGGAGGCCCATGCGGCGGGCCGTCGCATCGATGATGCGGAGGTTGGCCTGGTGCGGGACGAGGTAGCGCACGTCGTCGGCGGTGAGGCCGCCGCGTTCCATGATCTCGACGGCGGCATCGGCCATGCCCACCACGGCGTTCTTGAACACCTGCCGCCCTTCCTGCCGGGCGTAATGCAGCCGCTGCTCCACCGTTTCGTGCGTGGCCGGGTGCAGGCTCCCGCCCCCTTTCATGTTCAGGAACGGCTCGCCGCTGCCGTCGATGTACTCGACCGAGTCGAGGAGGCCGTAGCCCTCGGTGTCGGGTTCGAGGAGGACGGCGCCCGCGCCATCGCCGAAGAGCACGCAAATGGTGCGGTCGGTGTAGTCGATGATGCGGCTCATCGTGTCGGCGCCGATGACGAGCACGCGCTCGTGCTTGCCCGATTCGATGAACTTGGCGCCCGTCGTGAGGGCATAGAGGAAGCCCGAGCAGGCCGCCTCGATGTCGAAGCCCCAGCACTGCGCGCCGAGCGCGTCTTGGACGAGGCACGCCGTCGCCGGGAAAACCATGTCTGGCGTGACCGTCGCAACGAGGATCAGGTCGATGTCTTCCGGGCCGAGCCCGCGCTTGTCGAGGAGTTCGCGGGCCGCCTCCGTCGCCATGTAGGCCGTGGCCTTGTCGGGGTCGCGGAGGATGCGGCGCTCGCGGATGCCAGTGCGCGAGCGGATCCACTCGTCGTTGGTGTCCACCATCCGTTCGAGGTCGGCGTTGGTGAGCCGATCTTCGGGCAAGAAATGGCCGACAGCGGTGATGGCGGCGGTGCGGTTCATGGCGCGGTGGAAATCGCGATGCGCTGAGGCCAGCCCATCAGCACAACAATTAGTCGCCGAGCGCGTCGGCGATTTGCCCGGTCACGTTTTGCTCGGCGAGCTCGCAGGCGCGGACGATCATCTGCTCGATAGCGCGTGGCGTGGAGCCGCCGTGCCCGATGAGCACGTTGCCATCGACGCCGAGGAGCGGGACGCCGCCATAGTTCTCGTAGTTGAAACGGCTGAGGGCACCGTGCAAGACCTTACCGACGAGCCCGGCTTCTTGCTCGCCGAGGCCCTGCCGCCCGATCTCCTGCCGGATGAGCTGCGGCAGCACCGTCGAAAAGCTCTCGCCCAGCTTGAGCATGATGTTGCCCACGAACCCGTCGCACACGACCACATCAGCGCCGTGGTGAAAGAGGTCGCGGCCCTCGATGTTGCCGATGAAGCGGAGGTCGTCGCGCGCGCTCAGCAGCTCGTGCGCTTCCTTGACCGCCTCGGTTCCTTTCTTCGGTTCTTCGCCCACGTTGATGAGGGCGACCGAGGGGTTTTCCGTGCCGAGGACGCGCTTAACAAAGATGCAGCCCATCTGCGCAAACTGGACGAGATGCTCGGCACGCACATCCACGTTGGCGCCCACGTCCAGCACAATGGCCATTCCCTTTGTTGTGGGGAAGTAGCCGGGCAGCGTGGGCCGGTGGACGCCGGGTAGACGGCCGCTGATGAACAGGGCGGCGGCCATCACCGCGCCGGTGTTACCTGCCGAGACGAACGCGTCGGCGTGGCCCTGCTTGTGCGCGCCAATGCCCCGGTGGATCGAGGAGTTCGGCTTGCTCTTGAGCGCGGCCGACGGCGACTCCGCCATCCCGATGACCTCGGGGGCATCCATGACGGTCAACGGCAGTCCATCCGTGTCGCGCCCGTCGAGCTCCGCCTGGAGCATGGCCTCGGGACCGAAGAGCAAAAGCTGGACGCGCTCGGGGTGTTCACGCGCGGCGCGGATGGCGCCGTCCACAACGACGCCGGGGGCGTCGTCGCCTCCCATTGCGTCAACGGCCACTCGGGTTGCCATACGGGGACCTGACGGGGGTAGAGCACGAGCGGCCGGGCGGTTTGCCGGAGGGCGTCGTGCGGCTCGGAGAGGGATGCTGCGCCGCAAACGAACGGGCTCAGCGCAAGGACCTCAAGATACGGAGCCGGTCTTGAACGCGCCGCGCCCGCCTGCAGCAGGTCGCGAAAGGCAACCGGTGCGCAGGCG
>JABDIZ010000024.1 GCA_013003465.1 Rhodothermaceae bacterium | reverse complement strand
CCCACGCCCCGACGGCCGCATAGGCGAGGGAAAGCCCCGCATTCGCTAGGCCCGTCAGTAGGAAGAAGCGTCTACGTGGCATCGCACTCATTCCAGCGAACAGCACGGACGCCTCCGCGAGTACGGGTACGGCCCGCGCGACGATCATAAACGCGTCGCCGAAGCGCGCCCAGCCGACCTCCAGCCGCCCGATCTCGGCGTCGCCGAGAGCGGCTTTTGTAGCCCCACGCCCAGCTGTGCGTCCCAGCGCGTAGCCCAGCGCGCACCCCAGGGTCAGGCCGACGAACGAGGCGAGCGCACCGCCCGTCACCCCAAGAAACGTCCCGGCCAGCGTACTCACTAGACTCGACGGAATCGGCGCCACGAGGTCCACCGCGAGCAGCCCTACTACCACGCCCGCGACGACGAGCGGGCGCTGCTGCATAGACCGTACGAGGGCCTCGGCCCAGCGATCCGCGGACGCCCCGACGAGCGCAAAGGGCACGAGGATGAACAGGAGCACGGTCCCAGCAACGAGCGTCCAGCGGAGCCAGGGGCGAGGGGAGAGCGTGGACACTCAGGCAGGTTTGAGGGGTACGTCGTAACATACCCGCTGCCCACCGATACACCTGTATGGACACGCCCCAGATTCAGACGCGCGACGACCTCCTCTTCGCTCTCACCCTCGCGGCTGAGTTGGAGCACTCGCTCTCCTGCCAGTATCTCTTCGCTGCGTATAGCCTGAAGAAGAACCCCGAGGAGGGGCTGACGTGGCCGCAGGCCGTGCTCGTGCAGGAGTGGACGACTGTGCTGACCGAGATCGCGCGGCAGGAGATGGAGCATCTTGGCCTCGCCAACAACCTCCTCACGGCCATCGGCGGGGCGCCCCATTTTCGGCGCCCTAACTTCCCCCAGCCTGCTGGGGCCTACGGCATCGCGCTCCGCGCCGAGCTGGAGCCACTGAGTCTGACCGCCCTCGACCGATTCATTGCCTACGAGAAGCCGGAGGAGCCCGCCTCGCATGAGGACGGCGTCCCGGTGGATTTGCAGTACCGCAGCATCCATGACCTCTACCGTCAGATCGAAGAGGCCTTCACGCGGATGGACGAGGCGACGCTCTTCATCGGGCCGCCCGAGGCGCAGGTGGACAACGACGTGATGCACCAGGAACGGGTGGGTGACACCCGCAACTACGGCGTCAAGCTCTTCCGTGTCACCGACCGGGCCAGTGCGCTCCGGGCCGTCGAGCAGATCATCGAGGAGGGCGAAGGCGCACCCGAACCGACGGACCGAC
>JABDIZ010000020.1 GCA_013003465.1 Rhodothermaceae bacterium | reverse complement strand
GTACAGCGGATCGACGCGATGCAGATGAGTGGGAAGGTCGTCTAGCAACGGGCCGAACAGGGCCGAGCTGTCGTCGAGGAAGTCGTCGGCGTTTTGATCCGCAGCAAGGAGGCGCTCCACCTCAGCGCGTAGCGCGGCATTGTCCTCGCAGGCGCTATCGAGAAAATCCGTTCGCGTACCCGGTGGGTGGGCGAGGGCCTCTTCGAAGAGAGCCTTCACGTGGGGCCAATGGGTCGGGTCCGTGGGCATAGCGGGGATGGTCACCTAAACCCATGCGCGAATCGAACGTCGTCCGGTTCAGGAGGGGCTGTCCGGGCTGTGGAGCGCGGCGTAGAGCCAGGCCCGCGCAGAACGCCACTCGCGCTTGACCGTCGACTCCGACAGGCTGAGCGCTTCGGCGGTTTCTTCGACCGAGAGGCCACCGAAGTAGCGGCATTCGACCACCTGTGCCTGCCGTGGATCGAGTTCGGCCAACTGCGTCAGCGCGGCATCCAGGTCGAGCAATTCAGCCGCTTGGCGTGCATCCGTGTCTTCATCGGGCAGGGGGCCGATGGCATCGAGGGCGACCGGGCGTTGGCCGCCGCCTCGTTTCTGGCGGCTCCGGCTCCGAGCATGATCCACGAGCACTTGGCGCATGGCCCGCGCCGCGGCCGAGAAGAAATGCCCCCGGTCGTCAAACCCGGGACGGTTGGGACCGAGCAGCTTGAAATAGGCCTCGTGGACGAGCGCCGTCGTGTTCAGCGTCAGGTCGGACCGTTCACGGCGGCGTTGCGCGCGGGCGAGCATGTGCAACTCGTCGTAGACGGCCTGCATCAGGCGGTCGCGGGCGGAGACGTCGCCCTCGCGAAGCGCATCGAGGGCTTCCGTGACCTCTGGGGAAGGGACGGGCATGCGGGCGTTGATGATGGATAAACGCCGATGTGCAAGGAATATGCCCGAAGGCTACGAGTCCAGGCGCAGATCCGCAAATGGAACCGTCCCATCAAAATTTCCGGCGGACGATGACCCGTTTGGCGCCGATCTCGCGTATAGGAGGATAGCGCCCCAAATCACAACCGGCTGGGGCGCATGAAAGCGAAAACCGGGCGTCGAGAGGTGGTGGCTCGGCGCCCGGTTTTGCTTTGCCGACGGAGGTAGGCTGCGCTCCTTTCAGGAGAAGCGCGAGAAATCGGGCGCCCGCTTTTCGAGGAAGGCCTGGAAGGCTTCCTGTGCTTCCGGCGAGGCAAGGCGCTCGACAAAGTGGCGCCCCTCTTCCTGAATCGTTGCGGTGACGGCGTCGGCCTGAGGTGCGCGAAGGAGCGCTTTGGTGAGGCGCAGGGCCGCGGGTGGCTGGGCGGCGAGCGCCTGGGCGCGCACTAGCGTGAAGTCGAGCAGTTCGCTCTCCGCCACGACGGCGTTGATGAGGCCCATCCGTTCGGCCTCCTCCGCGGAGAAGGCGTCGCCGAACAGCAGCAACTCCGCCGCGTTCTTCGGACCGACCGCCTGAGGCAGCAGCAGGCTGGAGGCGGCCTCTGGTACAAGCCCGAGGTTGACGAACGGAAGCCGGAATTTCGCTGAGGGTGCCGCGTAGGCGAGGTCGCAGTGGAGCAGCACGGTCGTTCCAATGCCGACGGCGGGACCGGCCACGGCGGCCAGCAGCGGTTTGCCAAACCCCGTCACGGCGCGCAGGAACTGGAACACCGGGCTCGACGCGTCCTTGGGCGGGTCGTTGAGGAAGTCGAACAGGTCGTTGCCCGCGGTGAAGCTGCCGCCCTCGCCATGCAGCACAACCGCGCGGACGGCGGGATCCGTCTCAGCGGCGTCGAGCGCCTCGGCCATCGCCTGGTACATGGCGAGGGTGAGGGCGTTTTTCTTGTCCGGGCGGGCGAGGGTGAGGCGGAGGACGCCGTCGGCAGTGTCGGTCTGGATGTGGTCGGTCATAGGGGTGTGCTAGCGATGGGCCGAGAAGGTACGGGCACAGCCAGGGGCTAGGCATCCGTGTGTATCTTTCACGGCTCGTTCCATTCGTCCGCCCTGGCATGGCTACCCTCACCCTCCACTCGCCCCGTACCGCCTCCATCGATGCCCTGCGAGACCGGCGCGCGTCGCTCGTCACGCAGGTGGCAGGCATCGCCGGGTTTGCGCTGCTGACGGGGCTGCTCGCCCAGTTCGAGATCCGGTTCTACCTCTGGGAGGTCCCCATCACGCTGCAGACGGTAGCGGTCTACGGGAGTGGGCTTTTCCTCGGCTGGCGGAATGGTCTGCTGGCGATGTTGCTCTACCTCGCGCTCGGCCTCGTGCTGCCCTTCTACGCGGGCGGCGCCTCGGGTGCGGCGCACCTCATTGGCGCGACCGGCGGCTACCTGCTCGGTTATCCGCTGGCCTCGCTCGCCATCGGCGCGGTGTCGCAGCGGTGGAACACCTTTCTCGGGAGCGTGCTGGCTGTGTTAGCTGGATCGGTGGTGCTCTTCGCGTGTGGCGTGACGTGGCTCCACTTTGCCGCCGAGCACGCCACGTGGTGGGAGTCGCTCGACAAGGGCTGGTTCCGCTTCATCGTGTGGGACCTGACCAAGATCGTCTTTGTGGGCGCAGTCTACAGTACGCTGCGGCGACTGACGGCCTGAACAGCGTGTCGCTCTGGCAGACGCCGCACGCTCGATTTCGAGGCGCGTACCCGGTTGCGGGGCGCGTCTCGGCCGTTGGTACCGCCCTTGCAGCGCGGTGTACCCATCCCGTGTGTTACCCGCCGGGGTGCTACGGCGGCTCTTTGCCTACCTCACGTAAGCCCGATCTCCCATGACTCTGTCCCCCCGCTTCCTTCGTCCCTTGCTTGCTGGTCTGGTGGTGCTCAGCCTGCTACCACTCGCCACCGGCTGCGATGTCCACCAGAACGACGACGTGGTCGTCATCGGCAACGACATCATCGTCCGCAATTTTTTCATTGACGGCGGTGACCTTGAGATCAGTGGCGATCAACTCATTGGCAGCTACAACCGCGAGGAAGTGGCCCTGACGAGCGATGTGGTGGACGAGGGCGCCGTGCTGCTCTATGCTGATGGTAGCCTGCTGCTCAGCGGCGGTGGCGGCACCTGGACGGCACTCCCCTTCACCGTCGGCGTGGACGAAGACGAAGACCTCTTCATCGATTACACCGTCTCGTATACGTACTCGTACGACTTACAGGATCTCTACATCGATGTCGTCGCGTCAGACACGATCTACCCGTTCGAGGACATGGCGCGCACCGAATTCAAGCTCGTCCTGATCCCCGGCAACCTGTTCGTCGGGAGCAACAAGACGGCCATCGACTACACCGACTACGAGGCAGTCAAGCGAGCCTACAACCTCCCGGACTGACGCGCTCGTCGCGTCTGCTACAGCGCGCTGCCTTCGGTTTCCGAGGGCGGCGCGTTTCCGTTGGAGGATCTCCCTATTGAGCGAGGAGGGAAGCTGCTGTAGTATATACCCCCTTCCCCCTGGCTTGATATCCGATGATGAGTGGGCATTGGCAATCTCCTTCGCCGTCGTTGCTTCGCGAGCGATCGGTTCACGCTACCGCCCGGCGGCTCTCAGACCTCTACGATCCGATTCTTGGACGCCTCGGCGTCCGGAAACAAGAGTACCTCGTACTGGCGCTTCTGTGGGAGTATGATGGGATGACCGTTTCGCGCCTCTGTATGCGCCTTCATGTGACGGAAGCGATGATGGAGCCGCAGCTTCGTGCGATGGAGCAGGTCGCACTCGTGGAACGGGACCGGACGGCGAAGCCGCACGATGTATGGCTCACCAGAAGAGGCCGCGCCCTTCAGGCGCAGGCGCCTCGGGTGCCCAGTGCGCTCTTGTGCCATGTGCTCTTCTGGCTCGACCACGAGGCCGAGCAAGCAACGAACGGCTGGTCGAATGGACGGGAGGATTCCCTGGAGTCGGTTGAGGACGCTGGGTCGGAATAAGGATTCTCCTGAAGGCGAGTCGTGGGTGGGCTGCCGTAGGTTTATCAGTGCATGGTTCGCCATGCGAGTCCAGCACGTGGCCCTGCCTTTGGGCGGTTCCGGGTATGCCTCCGCTCTCGTGCATCCCCTGTAATTGGGCCCAGACTTCGCTTTCGCGGGGTCACTGCTTGGCTCCCTCTCTCCCGGTTCACCTCGCACATCTCGAACCACAAGCGCCCCGGCTGCTCCCGCAAGCCGGGGCGCTTTGTTTGGTAGCGCCTTGGTCATCTGGCAAGCATGTCAATCGCGCAGCGACTCCACCCAGAGCGTGGCTCGTTGAATGACCTCGTTGGCGCGTTCGAGGCCCAGCTTGCGCTTAATGTTGGCGCGGTGTGTTTCGACAGTCTTGGGGCTGATGAACAACGCTTCGGCAGTCTTTACGGTCGAGTAGCCCCGCCCGAAGTGCTCAAACACTTCGAGTTCGCGGTCACTCAGGATCGTCAGCGGCGAGGCTTCGTCCTGGCCATTGGCGGCTTGTTCTTCCACGTGGTCGCGCAGTGCCGGGCTCAGGTACCGATCCCCACGCAGCACCGTACGGATGGCGTCCAGAATCGCATCGGACGAGGCATCTTTACTGATGAAGCCTTTGGCCCCTGCCCGCAACGCCCGCTCACCGTAGAGCGCTTCGCTGTGCGCCGTTACGACGAGGGTAGCGAGCTGCGGATCGAGCGTGCGTAGTTGCTTGATGACGTCGAGTCCGTTCATGTCGGGAATCGAGAGGTCCACGAGCGCCAGGTCCGGCTTGGCCTCGGCGATGGCCCGCAGGGCCTCGGTTCCCGAACGGGCTTGCCCACACACCTCGACATCCGGCTCGGAGTCGAGCATGCGGGCAAAGCCTTCGAGCATGACCGGATGATCCTCCACGAGGAAAATGCGGTAGACCAGGGGCGTAAACGAGGGCATGGTGGCTAGGTAGTTGGCGGCTCAGTGGAAGCCTGAAGGGGCAGGGTGAGGGTGATCCGCGTACCGGCGGTCGGGTCGGACCAAATGTCGAGGTCGCCGCCGAAGAGGCTCAGGCGCTCGCGGACGCTGACGAGCCCGAAGCCACCCAGGCTTTCGCTGAGTAGGGACGGATCGAACCCGACCCCGTGGTCCTCGACTACCACGGAGAAGAACCTGTGTTGCGGGGCCTTTACGTAAACATCGGCAGCGTTTACGCCCGCGTGCTTGATGATGTTGAAGAGGAGTTCGCGGACGATCTGGAAGACGAGGGCGTGTAGATGCGGCGGCGGATGCGAGGTGGGTTCCTCCAGGTGTAGTGTCACCGCGAGATCGTAGGTGTCCGTCATGTGCTGCGCCAGCCAGGTCAGGGTGGCGTCCAGTCCTTCCCCTGAAAAAATGGGTGGCTTGAGATCGAGCGTAAGCGTACGTGTGGTGTGGAGGGCCTCGACGAGCAACGTGTCGGAGCGCTCCAGATGGCCTATCGCGGCTTCGTGTTCGGCCTGCGCCCGCTCCGAGTCGGCCCGGCGCACGTCTTTGAGGAGGGCCTGCAGCTTGAGGCGGAGCCCGTAGAGGATCTGCTGGAGGTCGTCGTGGAGCACCTGCGCGATGCGGCTCCGCTCCTGCTGCTCGGCGACGGTCAGTGCCGTGGCGAGCGCCCGCGCCTGGGCCGTCCGCTTGGCAACGCGCTCTTCGAGTGTGGCTGCGAGCGCGCGGAGGGATTCGCGCGCTTCCATCTCTTGCGACACATCGTCGAAGGCCACCACGCCTGCTACGATCTCGCCCTCGGCGTTGCGGATCGGCCCGGCGTAGAGGCGGATGTACAACGGGGAGCCGTCGGGGCGAGAGAAGGTGACATTCTCACCTCGAACGATTTCGCTCTCGTAGAGCGCCCGCCGTATGGGCAGCCGCTCGGGAGGATAGACCTTTCCGTCGAGGTCGCGCAGGATCCAGCGGTCGAACGCTGCGCCATGCGTTTCCCATTCAACCGTGTCCTCGACGAGGTGGGCGGCCGCGTCATTGGAGAAGACGAGCGTCGTGTCGGGGGGCTCGGCGATCATCACCCCGATGGGCAACTGTTGGAGGATGGCTTCGAGGCGGGCCTGCTCGGCCGCGAGATCCTTCCGGCTCTCGGCAAGGGCCTCCTCCGCGCGACGTTGCGTCGTCACGTCGCGGACAACCACGTTGACCCCGATGACTTCCCCGCCTTCGTCGAACTGCGGCACGTAGCTACAGAGCCAGATGTTCTCCTGGTCGGGATCGGCGGTGGTCGTGCCCCGGATTTCCAGATCGTGGATGGGATTGCCCGTGTCGAGGACCGACTGATAGATCGGCTCGATTTGGTCTGCGAGCTCGGGGAGGACCTCCCGCACCGTCTTGCCGAGGTGCTCCTCGACCGTCGGGCCGTTGATGGCGGCCAGCCGCCCATTGATGCGGCGGAACCGGAGGTCCCGGTCATTTAAGGCCATTCCGACCGGAGCGCGCGAATAAATGGCCTCGATTTCTTGCAACTGTGCGCGGATGGTGACAGCGTTCTGGGCCAGCGTCTGCTCGATCTGCCGCCGCTCCGTGAGATCGGTGTGGACGCCAACGGCACCGATGATTTCGCCGTGGAGGCGGATAGGGGCTGCCGAGGCCCGAAGGAATACCTCCTGGCCCGTAGAGGCCTTCCTAGCGAGGAGTTCGGCGACGGCGACTTCGCCTGCGAGTGCGCGAGCAAACGGCGTGGAGCCGGGAGGCACGGGCTCGCCGGTCTCTGGGTCGCGGACGTTGAATTTCTGTGCGAGCTCGGCAGAGTGCCCTTGGAGGTCATCGAGCGACGCCGCGCCGATGAGGTCGAGTGCTGCGTGGTTGCACTGTTGAATCGTCGTCCCGTTGCCGATGTAGACGGCTTCCGGCATGGACTCGATGACCGCATCGAGGACGGCGACGCGCTCCTGGAGCGCCGTCTCGTTGTGGTGTCGCTGGATCGATTCGCCGAGGACATACGCGATGGCCTGGAGGAAGCGGGCGTCGTCGTCGGTGAAGGAGCGGGCGCGAGTGTCGTGCGTGCCGAGGACCCCCCAGGGGCCGTCGGGGCTGAAGATGGGGGTGCTCATGCCGCTCACCACCGCATGATCGCGCAGGAGTGCGGGTGCCGTAAAGCGCTCCTCATGCGCCACGTCTTCTACGAGCACTGGCCCTGAAGCCAGAAGCGTATAGCCCGCCTGCGAGCCGGGGTCGTTGGGCACGCGGGCCTCTCCTACGATTCCGTCCTTCCAGCCGACGCCGTTGCGGAGCCGCAGGTGTGTCCCATCGGGATCGAGTTCGAGGACTTTGCAGAATTCATTCTCCAGCACGGTGCTCACGCGGCGGCAGGCCGTGTCGAAGAGCAGGTCCAGGTCGGTCGTCTCGACGGCGAGGAGGCCGAGCTCGGCGATGGCGGCCTGCTGCGCGGCGTAAGCGGCGGTGGTGGCTTCGGCTTCCTTCAGCCGCGTGATCTCGACGAGGGTCAGCACCACGCCGCCGATGCGGTCCTCGTGGGTCAGATACGGGAACATCCGAAGCTGGAACCAGCGTCCGTCCTTTGTCTGCGTCTCCTCTTGGACCAGTTCCAGCGAGTCGAGCACGTGGCGCGCGAGGTCGGGCAGGGTGCCGTGGTTGAGGCGGTGGGTGAGGTGCTCGAAGGGGCGGCCCACGTCGGAAGGGAGGACGTGGAAAAGGTCCGCAGTTCGGGGCGTGAAGCGCTGGAGGCGGAGGTCGTGGTCGAGGAAGAGCGTGGCGATCTCCGTAGCCGCCATCAGGTTCTGAAGGTCGGCGTTGGCGCGGTCGAGTTCTTCGATCTTGGTCTTGAGCTCCTGGTTGACGGTGCTGAGTTCCTCGTTGATCGACTGCAACTCCTCCTTGCTCGTCTCCAACTCCTCCGTCGTGCTCAGCAGCTCCTGGTTTACGACTTGAAGCTCTTCGTTCGAGATCCGCAGTTCTTCGTTGCTCGTCTCCTGCTCTTCGATGGTGGACTGCAACCGATCGCGCGTTTCCTGTAGCTCTTCTTCGAGGCGACCGAGGAGGGGATGCCCGGCCTCGCCGTCGGTTGGTTGCACCCCGATGACATCGAGGACCTCGGCGTCGTACTCGATGAAGACGATCTCGGCGAAGCCTTCCGGGAACTCCTCGGCTTCGATGGGGCCAACGTGGAGGCGCACCGCGCGTTCGCTTCCCTCCACCTCGACCCGGCGCACGCGAGAATCCGTACTCTCGCGGTGTTCGATGGCGCGGAAGAGGGCCGTGCGCAGATCGATCTGAAGGCCGTCGCGGATGCGCTGGAGCACGTTCTGCGTGACCGGGCCTTCGCGCTGGACGAGGTAGCGCCCCGCCTCGCCGAAGACGTAGACGATGTCGCCCTGGCGGTTGACCAGCAGGCGAGGCGGGGCATGGCGTGCGAGCGTCCAGGCATCGTACTGCGCCGTCAGGCTGCGCTCCCGTAGGGGTTGGGTCGGCACCGGGGTCTGGTCGGCAAAGAGGGACGGAGGGAACGGCGAGCGGTCCAGGTTGAGCCGCGTGGGGGAGGTGGGCGTGACGTCCTGGCGGCAGTAGAGGCGGTGGGTTTTGTCGAAGGCGCGGAAGAGCGGCGCGGCGCGGTCGGCGCTCTCGGAAGTGCCGAGGAAGAGAAAGCCTCCAGGGCGCAGCGCGTAGTGGAACAGCTCGAACAACTGATCCTGTACGCTTCGCTGAAGATAAATCAGCAGGTTGCGACAGGAGATGAGGTCGAGTTTCGAAAAGGGCGGATGCTCAAGTAGGTTGTGTGGCGCGAAGAGGAGGCGTTCGCGCAGGTCGCGCCGGACGCGGTAGCCCTCGGCCTCCGGCTGGAAAAACCGTTGGAGCCGGTCCGGCGAGATCTCCGCCGCGATGGTGTGCGGGTAGAGGGCCTCGCGGGCAAAGGCGACGGCCTTGTTGTCGAGGTCGGTGGCGAAGAGCTGGAAATCGGGGGCGCCCTGGAGGCAACCGGCGTATTCGGACAGCAGCATGGCCAGGGAATACGCCTCCTCTCCCGTAGCGCAGCCGGGCACCCACACGCGCATGGGGTCCCCGGTCTCCTTGCCCTCGAACAGGCGGGGAAGCACGTCGTGTTCGAGGGTGCGGAAGGCTGCCGGGTCGCGGAAAAAATGGGTAACGGAGATGAGTAAATCGCGGAAGAGGGCGTCTGACTCCTCGGTGTCGGTCCGGAGGTAGGCGAGGTAGGCAGAGAGTTCTTCGAACTGGTTGACGTGGAGGCGCCGGGCGAGGCGCCGGAGGATGGTCGAGCGCTTGTAGTGCGAGAAGTCGTGCCCGGCGCGGGAGCGGAGCAGAGCGAAGATGCGTCCGAGCGCTTCCTCGTCGTTCGTTGCCAGGTCGTCTACGGCGGTGATCAGGGGATGGGTGGCCGCGAGGTGCTCGATATCAGATAGCCTGTGAGCGAGTTCATCCGCCGGGGCCACCACGTCCACGAGGCCCGTGCCGATGGCCCTTGCGGGCATGCTGTCGTACTCGGCGTCTTCCGGTTCCTGAGCCAGGGTGAGCCCGGCGTGCTCCTTGATCGCTTTGAGGCCCAGCGTTCCATCGGAACCTGTCCCCGAGAGCACGATGCCTACCGCGCGGGCGCCCTGTTCCGCTGCGAGGGACCGGAGGAGAAGGTCGATGGGGGAGCGGAAGCCGGGGAGGGGTTCGGAGTCGGCGAGTTCGAGCCGCCCGTCATCGAGCGTGAGGCTCTTGCCCGGCGGGATCACGTAGACGTGATTGGGATGGACCTCCGTGGAGCCCGTCACTTGCGTGACGTTGAGGCTGGTGTGCGCCTGGAGGAGGTGGGCCAGTTCGCTCGTGTGATTGGGCGAGAGGTGCTGCACGATGATGAACGCCATGCCGGGTTCATCAGGGAGCGCATCGAAGAAGCGCCCGAGGGCGTTCAGGCCTCCCGCCGAGGCCCCGATCCCGACGACGGGGAACGGGAGGACCGGCTGAACCCGCCCGTCTTCCAGGGCTCCTTCATCCAGTACCGCTGCGCGGTCAGGAGGGTCGCTTGCGGCGTCGGGGCGAGCAGACACGTCGGTATCCAGAAAGACGGGCGCGGCGGCGCGGCGCGTCATGGGCGGGGTGGCCAGGTAAGCCTCTGGTGCGGAGCGAACCCCGGAACGACATCCCGCCCGGGCGCACATCCTACACATGTCCTGAACAGGATAGGAAAAAATACTAGAGCGAGCGCATAAATCGGAAGGGCTGAACGGAGGAGACGGATTCGAAGCAGGGCGGTGGCGCGTACGATCAGCCACCGGTGCACCGGGCACTCCGTGGATCGCTCGGCGTACATGGGCCGAGTCTCGTCCCCCACGCCATGCTTCGGTTTGTTTTAGCCCTGCTCGTCGCTCTAGGATGCGGTGCCGTGGCGCCCCAGGCCCGCGCCCAGGATGATGGCCTGCTCGCCGATTCGCTGTTCGAGCACAGCGCGCGCCGTGGCCTTGGTTACCTCTACAACATGCAGTTCGCCGAGGCCGAGGTTGTCTTCGACAGCCTTGCAGCGGAGCACCCGGCCCACCCGGCGGCGGCGTTCATGCAGGCGCTCGTGCCCTGGTGGCAGATCCTCGCCGACCTCGCCGACGAGAGCCGCGACGAGGCCTTCTACGACGCGATGGGTGAGGTCGTCCGCCTTGCGGACCGGCGCCTCCGCCGTGATCCCTACGACACCGACGCGCTGTTCTTCAAGGGCTCGGCGCTCGCCTTCCGCGCCCGTCTCCGCGCCAATCGTCGCGACTACCTCCGCGCCGCCTTCGATGCCAAGGGCGCGATCGATTACGTGCTCGATGTGTCCCGCCGCGATCCGCGCAACCCGGACTACCAGTTCGGCCGAGGCGTCTATGACTACTACGCCGCCACCCTCCGCGACGACTACCCGCGCTTCCGTACGTTGCTGCGCTTCTTCGCGCGCGGCGACCGGGCACGAGGCAAGGATCTGCTGGAAGAGACCTTCATCCACGGCACTTACCTCCAGGCCGAGGCGGCGTATCAACTCGCGCTACTCCACTACCTCCACGAGCACGACTACGACGAGGCGCTGCGCTACATCCAATGGCTGCGCTTCTACTACCCGCGCAACGCCTTCTTCCACACGATGGAGGGGCGCGTGCTGACCAACATGGGGCGCATGAACGAGGCCGATGCGGTCTTCCGAGCCGTGTTGGCACTACGCCTGAAGAGAGAAACCGGCTACAACGATGGGGCGGCGGAGCAGGCCTACTACTATCTCGCGCGCAACGCCATGCGCCGGAGTGCCTACGATCAGGCGCTCGGCTACCTCGTGCAACTCCAGCAGCTCAGCCAGCGGCGTCCGCAGGTGACGACCTTCCAGGTGCTCGGGCGGCTCCGGCAGGGGATGGCGCACGACGCCCGCGGCGAACGCGAGATCGCCATCCGGCGCTACGAGCAGGTGCTGGAGCTACCGGACCGCGCCGGGGCACACGACCGCGCCCGGCTCTACCTCGAACGGCCGTATCGGGGGTAGCCGGAACGCAGAGGGTAGTGACTGGTATTGCGTAGTCCGCATTGCGTACAGGAAACGGACCCGGCACCCTTACGCAATACGAAATACGCAACAGACTCATGCGCTTCCGCTATAGCGAGTGGGACGACCAGCGCCACGGCGCCGCCCGCTCCTCCTTCGACACGCTCTTCGACCTCTTCCAGCAACTCCTCTATCACACTGGAGGGGACGCGGCAGAGGCCCTCAATTGGCTCACGCAGTTGGATGAGCGCTACAACCTCACCGGCGACGAGGAGGGCATGAGTCTCGGCGAGTTCATCGAGGAACTCCAGAACCGCGGCTACATCGAGCGCGACGACGAGACCGGGGTTGTGCAGATCACGGCCAAGGCCGAGCGCGGCCTCCGCGAGCGTTCCCTCGAAGAAATCTTCTCGCAACTCCGCAAGGCGGGGCGAGGCAACCACCGAACACCGTTCAGCGGCGCGGGCGACGAGCGCCAGCCCGAGACGCGCCCCTACGCGTTCGGCGACGACGTGTCCAACCTCGACGTGACCGGCACGCTCTCCAACGCCTACCGGCGTGGCGGCATCGGCGACTTCTCGCTCCACGAGGACGACTTTCAGGTCTTCGAGACCGATCACCACACCTCGGTGGCGACGGTGCTGATGATTGACCTTAGCCACTCGATGATTCTCTACGGCGAGGATCGCATCACGCCCGCCCGGAAGACGGCGCTCGCCCTCGCCGAACTCATCACGCGCCAGTACCCCAAAGACACGCTCGACATCGTGGCCTTCGGCAACGACGCCTGGGAGGTGGAGATCAAGGACCTGCCGTACCTCCAGGTCGGGCCGTTCCACACCAACACGCGCGCCGGGCTCCAGCGCGCCCGCGACATCCTGCGCCGACGGAAGAACCGCAACAAGCAGATCTTCCTCATCACCGACGGCAAGCCGAGCGCGCACTTCGAGTACGGGCGGCTCTACAAAAACGCCTATGGCCTCGACCGCCGCATCGTAAACAAGGTGCTCGACGAGGCCGCCATCTGCCGCCGCGAGCGCATCACGATCACCACGTTCATGATCGCGCGCGATCCGTACCTCCAGAACTTCGTCCGGCAGCTCACCGAGGTGAACCAGGGCCGTGCCTACTACGCCTCGCTCGACGACCTCGGCGGGTTCCTCTTCGAGGACTACGTCCGCAACCGGCGCAAATTCACCCGGTAATGGCGGCGATGCTCGACATCGAGGTGCGCCCCGAGGAGCCGCGCGATGTCCCGGCAGTGCGATGGGTGAACAAAGCCGCCTTCGGGCAGCCCGATGAGGCCGACCTCGTGGACCGCCTCCGCGACCAAGCTGAGCCCTTTCTGAGCTTGGTCGCCGAGCAGGACGGTGCCGTCATCGGGCACATCCTGTTCACGCCGATGGCGTTCGCGCCGCCCCAGCCCGGTCTTGTGGCGATGGGGCTCGCGCCGATGGCCGTGTTGCCGGAGCAGCAGCGGAGCGGGGTCGGCTCTGCGC
>JABDIZ010000016.1 GCA_013003465.1 Rhodothermaceae bacterium | reverse complement strand
CCGCAGTTGTTGCCCAATGTGCTCGTGCGCGCCGGGCAGGAGACCGTGCTGGAGATCGCCCTGCAGGAGCAGGTGGTTGCGGGCGAAGAGGTGGTTGTGCAGGCGGAAGCACGCGACGGGCAGCCGCTTAACGACATGGCCGCCGTCAGCGCACGTTCGTTCTCCGTCGAGGAGACGCGCCGGTACGCCGGAGCCGTGGACGACCCAGCGCGCCTCGCCTCGGCCTTCGCCGGCGTCGCGACCTCGGGTAGCGGCGTGCAGGACAACGCCCTCGCCATTCGGGGCAATGCGCCGAAGGGGGTGTTGTGGCGGCTCGAAGGCGTCGAAATCCCCACGCCGAGCCACTTCGCCGGGCTGTCGGTGGCGGGCGGCGGCGGCCTGACGCTCTTCAGCGGCCAACTCCTCGCCGACTCTGACGTGTTCACGGGGGCGTTCCCGGCGGAGTACGGCAACGCCCTCTCAGGCGTCTTCGACATGCGCTTCCGTACGGGCAACCCGGCGACGCGCGAGCACACCACGCAGATCGGCCTGCTCGGCGTGGAGGTCGCCTCCGAGGGGCCGTTTCGGCGCGGCGCGGCGTCCACCTACCTCGCCAACTACCGGTACTCGACGCTCGGTCTGCTGATGCCGCTCCTGCCGACGGAGGCCGGCACCACGTACCAGGACCTCGCTGTTAAGCTGGCCTTCCCCACGCGCCGCGCCGGGCGCTTCGAGGTCTGGGGGCTCGGCGGCCTCGACGCGCAGACGCTTGTGGAGAACCCCGACTCGACAACCTGGGAGTCCGACTTCTGGGACCGGACGCGCTTCGCCATGGACCTCGGCGTGGGAGTCGGCGGGCTGACGCACCATCTCATCCTCGGAGCCCGGACGTACCTCCGCACGAGTGCTGCCGTCACCATGCAGCGGACCGTGTGGGACCAGCAGCGCCTCGCCGACGACCTCACGATGCAGCCCGACCTCACGCTCCGCAGCATCCAGGGGCGCGCGATTCTCGGCACGGCGCTCCATCACAAATTTAGCCCGCGCCACGTCAATCGCACGGGCGTCACGGCGCAGCAACTGTTCTACGATCTCGATCTGCGCGCCGCCCTCGACAACCAGCCGCCCCTGATGCCGGTCGCACAGGGCAATGGCACCAGCACCCTCGTTCAGGCGTTCACCCAATCGCGCCTCACGCCGGTGCCAGGGCTCGATCTGACCCTGGGAGTGCACGCGCAGCACTTCGCCCTGACCGGTGCTACCACGGTGGAGCCGCGCGTTGGGCTGGCATGGACGGCCACGGAGCGGCAGTCGTTTCGTCTCGGCTACGGTTTGCACAGCCAGATCGAGGACCTGCGCATTTACTTGGTGCGCCCGGACGGCGTCGCGGAGCCGAACCGTGACCTCGGACTGGCACGGGCACACCACCTCGTCATCGGGACTACACGTCAGCTTTCAGAGACAGTACGCGTGCTGGTGGAGGCCTATGCCCAACGCCTCCTCGGCGTGCCCGTGATCCCGGATAGTTCGTTCGCACTCCTCAATGAGCGCCAGGACTGGACGTTCGCCGAGGCGCTCGTGAATGACGGGGCAGGCGAGAACCTGGGGGTGGAACTGACGCTGGAACGGCCCCTCCGCGACGGCTTCTATTACCTGCTGACGGGCTCGCTCTTCCAGTCGCGCTACCGGGGCGGCGATGGGCGCTGGCGGCCCACTCGGTTCGATCAGCGCTACGCCGTCAACGCACTCGCTGGGCGCGAATTCCGCGTGGGTACGCGAAATCTACTGGGCGTGAACGTGCGCCTCGCGGCTCTCGGCGGCGAACGGCGCAGCCCTGTCAACGAAGCGGCTTCGGCTCTACAGGAAGACGTCGTCTATGACGAGATCCGTGCTTTTGCCGAGCGGGCCTCGGCCTTCTGGGTCCTCGACGTGACGCTAACGTACCGCCTCAACGGGCGGCGCGTCTCGCAGGTATGGGCACTTCAACTCAAGAACGCGCTGGCCGCGAAGGACACGGTGCTGGACTACAAC
>JABDIZ010000405.1 GCA_013003465.1 Rhodothermaceae bacterium | reverse complement strand
ACCACGCTCCTGGGCTCCGATGACAAAGCAGGTGTGGCCGTCATCATGCAACTGGCCGCGGATCTGCTGGCCGACCCGGCGCCACGTCCGACGCTGCGCCTGTTGTTCACCCCCGACGAGGAGATCGGCAAGGGCACGGAATACCTCGATCTCGCCCGCTTCGGCGCCGATGTCGCCTACACGCTCGATGGCAGCGGCACAGACCGGCTCAACGTGGAGACGTTCAACGCGGCCGAGGCGGTGCTCACCGTGGACGGTGTGGTAGTGCATCCGGGCTACGCGACGGGCGTGCTCGTCAACGCCGCACGCATCGCGGCGGCGTTTGTGGCTGCGCTGCCCGCCGAGGAAGCGCCGGAAACCACCTCAGGGCGTGACGGCTACTTCTACGCCCACACCCTCACCGGCGACACGAGCCGGGCCGAAGCCCGCGTCCTCCTCCGTGACTTCGGGGACGTGGGCATGGCGCGGCGCAAGGCGTTCGTCCAACAGCTCGCTGACGACCTGGCAGCGCGGCACCCGAAGGCGACCATCCGGGTCGCTCTCACAGACAGCTACCGCAACATGCTCCGCTACATCGAAGAGGCCGACCGGCGTGTGATCGACGTTGCGGTCGAGGCGGCACACGCGATGGGGTTCGAGCCTGAGCTAGAACTCGTGCGCGGCGGCACGGACGGCGCGCGGCTCTCCGAAAAAGGCCTCCCCACGCCCAACGTATTCACCGGCGGCTACGACTTCCACAGTTGCTTCGAGTGGAACACCATCGAAAACCTGGAGCGGGCACTGGCGTACGCGAAAACGCTCGTCCACACCTGGGGCGAACGCGAATAGCCCTTTTTGATCGCTCGTCCATGAAGCAACCCCTTCCCCGTCGCCGCACCCGCATGCTCGTCCTCATCCTCGTCGCCGTGATGCTCGGCATGGCCGCGCTGGCGACCGTCGTCATCACCAACGGTTGGAACGACGAGGATCTGCAAGAGCATCTCCAATCGCTCGACGACTGACCGCGCAACGCCGACGCACCACCCCGTATGTCGGCATCGCCTCAGCCGAGCGAACCCATTTAGCGCCAGTGCCCAGGCACCCACTGGTAGCCGCCGCGCACGCGGGTCCAGTGCCCCGGTACCCAGGCGGCACGAGCGCGCGGCGGGCGGGTCCAGTGGCCTCGGACCCAGACGTAGCGATGCCCCCGATGCGCCCAGTGGCCAGGGATCCAGACGTGAACACGCGAGGGACGAATCGGACGGACCCCCACACGCGGAGCAGGCGGCGCCGTCGCCACGACGACAGCGGTCGGCTGTGCCTGCGCGACGCGCGACGCGCAGCCCGTCAGTGGCAAGAGCGCCAGTAGACCGATGAGGGCGAGGGCATAGAAGGCAAGACGCGTGAGGCGAAGGTGTAGAAGCATGGGTTCATCGGGTTGATTCCAGGGGGACGTATGACCTCCGCCCAGTTTCGGCCGATTCGACGCCCCATCCACGGCGAAGCGCCCGCAACCCGATCCCGCTTTCACCCAAACCCTGTCGCGAACCTGTCACGACAGACGGGCGCCCCGGTGGTTCGA
>JABDIZ010000418.1 GCA_013003465.1 Rhodothermaceae bacterium | reverse complement strand
CTGCATCGGCTTGGCCGCGTGGTTTGACCCGGCCCTTGACTACATCCCGCTGATCGAAGTCGCGGGGCAGAACGGACGACCACCCCGCCATGGGCAACTGGGCTACGGCCAGGGCGGCCCGTCCATGTTCAGTGTCCACATCGAGGTGCCCGTCTCGGGCCACGGCGAGGCTCCATCCGACTGCCTCGTCCTCGAACGCGGAGACGACGGTCGGCTCTGGCGCACGCCGTACTTCGACTGGTGCCGTGGTCTTGATCTGCAACTGAACTGTCCGCGCTGTCGCAAGGACGTCCTCGATCCTGCGACCGAGTTCTGCCACTTGAAGCCGAGGCGGGTACCCAGCTGGCTCGAGGAAGGCATTCCCCTGCTGGATGACCCCTCGACCTGGCCAAAGCCAGGCAGTTTCGATGCGGGCTCTCTCCTTCGCCCACGGCCCGAGAGGCGGCCCGACAAGCGGCGCCGCCCGTCGTCCTGACGGGCGGCGCCTGCCGCCGGGCCTACGCGCGGCTCGGCCAGACCCGGTCGGCCACCGCCAAGACCTCATCCAGCGTCACGAGGGGACCCTCGGCGTTGATCTCGTTGGGCCTGTCGTACTTCCACTCACCCTGCATCGTGCCCCAGTACGCCTCGAGCAGGAGCAGCGCGGTATCGCGTTCGCTGAGCGAAGGCCTGGCTTCGACCGATGCCGCGAAGGTGGTGTAGCGCCGCGAACTCTCGTGGTCCTGCCAGCGCAGCCATAGATTCCACTCGTCGCGCTTGCGCGTGCCGGTCAGGAAGAACTGCTGAGGGAACGACGTGCACATCCCGTGGACGAGTGTGCTGCACACCTCGCGTGCGCTCCGGCTGATGCGGCACGAGGCGCTCTCCCGGAGTTCCGTGACGACCCACGGACACCAGTCGTCGGGTCGTGTGGGAAGCGCGGGGGCCTGGGGCAGCCCGTAGCGGGCGACGAACGCCTGAAAGGCCTTCTCGCTCAGCGCCGAGACAAAGGCCGCCGTGCTGCGAAGGCCTGCCGCACTCAGCACCTCATAGGGCACGCGGTCCGGCAGCAGGTGCTCGGCGCTCCAGGCCCACTGGAAGCAGTTGCGGCCCAACTCGTGCGGGCCGGTGTCGAGGATCTCGAGGGCCTCCCGCGGCGTGACGCCCTCGACGAAGATCTCGGCGATGGCCTGAAGCTCCTCATTAAGCCCTGTGTTTCGTGAACGTTCCATGCATGCCTCCTTCGTGACGATGGAGGCGGTGGATCTGGCGCACCCTTGAGGTCGGTGCAGCATGCTCGGCGCCGGCAGGCGGGCGAGGCGGCATCGTTCCCCAAGGGGGCTGGCGTTGGCACCTCGACCTGCGTCAGGTTGCCGGGCGGTCAGCGGGCCAGATCCCTCGCGCCTCTCTGAATGCAAGGGCGAGTCTAGGTGCGCCTGCGCGCATGTCTCGCGCGACGTGTGTCATGCAGGGCGTGTCATGCCGGATGTGTCATGGGGACGAAGAGGGCCGCCTCTCCGCGTGGCTCGCGCATGCGCCGTTTGGGGGAGGGAGCTTCCCGGGGGCGTCGGCGGGTATCGTCGGGCCCTTGACTCCATGAGCAGGGAGATGCCGATGACCGATCCTGATGCCGGCGCCATCGCGGCCGTCGAGGCAAGGTTCCACAAGCTGATCCTGTCGCGAGCCTCCGAGTTGGTGGAGGAGCACGGACTCGTGCTCCCCCGGCTGGCCCGGGCGTTGGAGTTCGAGGAGGACAGCGATACGGCCTGGTTCTCCGTCCCAGGCATGTACGGGGGCTTCTCCTACGCGTGGGATCCTGCGCGGGTCGGGGAGCGTCTGCTGGTGGAGAGTTGGTGCCGCGTCGTCGAAGGGTCGGGCCAGCGGCATGCGGTCACGGCGGAGGACTGCACCCTGCTCGAAGAGGGCTTCGTC
>JABDIZ010000350.1 GCA_013003465.1 Rhodothermaceae bacterium | reverse complement strand
GCCCCGCACCGAGCGGGTGATGACGCTTCGCGCTCATGCCGCCGATGGCTCCGTGCTCTGGGAACACCAGGTCGCCGCCGCCGACCTCCGCATGCCCGACGACGACTAGCCGTTCGCACTGAACCCGAGACGACCATGACTCCCGAACAACTCGGTCTTGTGCTGAAGCGCTTCGACGAACCCGATGAGATGCGGTCCATGGAGAAAGGCCGCTTCGAACTGGTTCGCATCGGCGGCCTGACGCTGGGCCGGGCCACGTACGAGCCGGGCTGGAAGTGGTCCGAGCACGTTGGGCCGACGCTCGGGCAAGCGCTGTGCCCAGTCGAGCACGTCGGGCTTGTCGTGTCGGGCACGGCAGCAGCGGCCTTTGAGGACGACACCGTGCGGGAATTGACGCCGGGCACGCTGTTCTACATTCCGCCCAAGCCGCACGACAGCTGGGTTGTCGGCGACGAGCCGTACGTCTCGCTCCATTTCCTCGGCGCCGACCACTATGCGACCTAGTATGCGACGAGGTGGTTCTACGGGCTCTGGCTCTGGCGACGTACGACGACGGGCTCACCCACGAAGCTGGCCATGTCGCGTGAGTTCTTGCCGTCGATGAGTTGGAGGGTCCAGCGGGGACTTTCGAAGATGCGCGCGAAGATCGCCTCACGCTCGGCGTAGGCCGCCTCGCTGGCGTACTCGGTGATGAGCATTACGTCCCATTCATCTTCCGAAGGCTCGCGGGCGAGCACCTCGTAGCGGACGACGGCGCCCTCGGCTTGCGCCACCGCCCGCGCCGTCCGCCAGTTCAGATCGACGAAGCGGAGGTAGTCGGCCTGCTCGCCAGGCAGCGTCTGCAAAAAGTCGATGGCGAGGACCGTGTCCGTAGAAGCGGGGGCTACCGACCGGCAACCAGCCAACAGGGCCAGGGGGAGAACGAGCAGGACGGCACGCATAGAAGAGGCGGCTGAACGGGGGCTGCGAAAGTAAGCCGCTCGCCACCACAGCGTCCTGATGAAGTCCTGACTTATGCTCCGGCCTTGTCCAGCACGACGGCGGGCTCGACGGCGCGGACGTACACCGTGTCGCCCGGCGCGAAAGGCTCGCGGTTGTGCGTGTGCACGAGGCAGTCCACCGGCCCTACCTGCACGCGGTAGGTGATGTCGTGGCCCCGGAAGGCGCGACTTAGCACCGTCGCCTCCATCGCGTCGGTGTGTTCGGGGGTGCGGGCGATGGCGAAGTGCTCGGGGCGGATGGAAACGAGAACTGGCCCCTCGGCCTTGCGGTGGAGCTGCAGTGGTCCGAAGACCGAATCCGCTTCGAGGCCGTGTGCCTGGGTGAGCACGAGGTTGGTCTGCCCCAGGAACTGCGCCACGAAGAGCGTGCGCGGCGTCAGGTAAATCTCCTCCGGCGTGCCGATCTGGTCGAGTCGTCCGCTCTGCATCACGGCGAGGCGGTCGGCGAAGAGGAGGGCTTCCTCCTGGTCGTGCGTGACGAGGACGGCGGTAACGCCCTCGGCCTTGAGGATGGCACGGACGCGCTCGCGCATCTCGTTGCGGAAGAGCGCGTCGAGGTTGGAGAACGGTTCGTCGAGGAGGAGCAGGCGCGGGCGTGGTGCCAAGGCGCGGGCGAGCGCGACGCGCTGTTGCTGTCCGCCGGAGAGCGCGTGCGGGAAGCGCGCTTCCAACCCCTCCAGCCCGACCAGCTTCAGTACCTCGTCCACTCGCGCGTCTCGCTCGGATCGTTTGCCGCGCTTCAGGCCGAAGGCCACGTTTTGTGCAACGGTCAGGTGCGGGAACAGCGCATAGTCCTGAAACACGAACCCGATGCCGCGCTTCTCGGGCGGGACGAACGTACGTTCGTCGGCCAGCACCCGGCCATCGACCGTGATCGAACCGCGATCCGGCCGCATGAATCCGGCGATGAGGCGGAGCGCCGTCGTCTTGCCGCAGCCGCTCGGCCCGAGGAGCGCGAAGAGCTCGCCCTCGGCCACCTCGAACGAGAGCCCGTTCACGACTGGCAGCGTGCCATCGTGGAACGTCTTCGAGAGGCAATGGACGGAGAGCAGGGGCGTCATGGGTGCATCACGTGTCGCGCAGCAACAGGCCGACGAGCAGCATGGAGGTCAGGATCAGCACGAGGGCATAGGGCGCGGCGACGGCGAAGAGGGATTCGCCTGCGGCGCTCCACACGCCCATCGCCAGCGAGCGGAAGCCGAGCGGGGAAAGCAGAAACGTGATCGGGAGTTCCTTGAGGGCCGACAGAAAGACGAACGCGGCGCTCACACCGAGGCCGCGCCGGAGCAGCGGGAACGTGGCGTCGAAGAAGGCGCGCAGCGGCGAGCGCCCGAGAATCCGCGCCGCCTCCTGCACGCGCGGGGGCGCCTGGTACAACGCGCTTCGCACCGGCCCGATGGCCTCGGCCAGGAAGTGCAGCGCGTACGCGCCGATCAGGAGCGCCAGCGACTGGTACAGCCCCGGCATCGCGCGCAGCGAGAACACGATGAGGGCAAGGGCGAAAGCCAGCGGCGGCGTCGCGTAGCCGAGGTAGGCGATGCGCTCGAACACGCGCGCCGCAGGCGACGGGCGACGCACCCCGAGGTAGGCCACCGGCAGCGCCAGGGCTGCGGCGACTAGCGCCGCCGGAACGGCCGCGCGCGTCGAATCCCACAGTGCGCTGCCGAGTGCGCCCCATGCCACCGACTCGGCGCCGCGCCCGAGCCAGTGCAGCACCGTCGCGACGGGCACGCCGACGCTCGCCAGCCCCACGAGCACGATGAACGCATACGCCGGAATCGTCCAGCGGCCGAGCGGGGTGGGATCGGCCCGCCGCGCAGCTCCCGAGCCCGTCCGGGCGAACTGCCGCCCGCGCAGTAAGCGCGCTTCCAGCACGAGGAGGCCGCCGGTCAGACTCAGTAGCATGAGCGCCAGCCACGCCGCGTAGATGCGGTCGAACGCCGTCGAATACTGGAGGTAGATGGCATAGCTGAACGTCTCGAAGCGCATCAGCGAGACGACGCCAAAATCGCCGAGGACGTGGAGTACGACGAGCAGGCTTCCGGCGAAGAACGCGGGGCGAAGCTGCGGCAGCACGACGCGCCGCGCGACCTGGCGGGGCGAGGTGCCCAGCGACCGCGCGGCTTCCTCCAGCGACGGGTCGAGGCCGAGGAGCGCCGACCGCAGGTTCAGGAAGAGGTAGGGGAACGTGTACAGGCCAAGCGCGAGCAGGGCGCCCGTGTAGCCGCTCGGGCGGGGCAGGCCCAGGCCGACGAGGAGCCCGCCGCGGCTCGTCGCGCCGAGGAGGGCGTAGGCCATCACATACCCCGGGATCGCCAGCGGCAGCACGCCCAACAGCGTGGCGAGTCGTTTGCCGCGCAGATCCGTCCGCGTCACCAGCCACGCCAGCGGGACCGCCAGCACCGTCGCGACGGCCAGGACGCCGACGGCCAGCCCGACGGTGTGGCCCAGCAGCATCGCATTGCGCGCCCGGAAGACGAGCGCGGCAAGCGTCGCCGCGTCCGCTTCGAAGGCGCGGAGCACGAGGTAGCCGAGCGGCACAAGCACACCGGCGGTCACCAACACGACCGGGCCCCAGAGGTAGGGCCGCAGCTGAACGCGCCGGAGCGCGCTCAGGGAGACTGCGGGATGGGCACTGGGGAAGAGGGTGGGCATGGGCGAATCCCTGGTGGCCAGTCCCTAGATCCTCTTCTCCCTTACTGGAGTTCCAGTTCGCGGAGGAGCTGCGTCGTCGCCTCAATGGCGCGAAGCCGCTCGGAGTCGAAGGCCGGGCTGAGAGCGACGGCCTCATCGAAGGGGAGGAAGTAGTCGGGCACCGTTACATCGCGGGTGACGGGGTATTCGTGGACCTCCTCGGCGGCGAAGGCCTGCGCCTCGGGCGAGAGCAGGAACCGGAGGAAGCGCTGGGCCGCCCGGCGGTGGCCGCCGTTGGTCAGCAGGCCCGCGCCCGTCACGAGGGCCAGGTTGCCCGCATCGCCTGCGCCAAAGTGGTACGTGGCGATGGGCGGCTCGTCCCCGGCCTCACGCGCCTCGTCTTGGAGCACGCGGAGGACGTAGTAGTGGTTGGTCAGCGCCACATCGATCTCGCCCGCCTGGAGGGCTTCGAGCATGGGCGTGTTGGAGGCGTACGCCTTCGGATCGAGGGTCCGTATGCCGTTGAGCCACGTCCGGGCCGCCGCCTCGCCTTCCGTCTCGCGCAGCGCCGTCACGAAGTCGAGGAAGGACGAATAGGTGGGCGTCCACCCGATGCGCCCGCGCAGCGCCTGGTCGTCGGGCAGGTCGAGGACGGAGGCCGGGAAGGCCGCAGTGTCGGCGCGGGCGGGGCTGTAGGCCATCACACGGAAGCGCACCGTCACAGGCACCCAGCGCCCGCTCGACGGCACGAAGGCATCCGGCATCGCGAGCAGGCTGTCGGGCAGCGTCGTGAGCAGGTTGGCCTCGGCTGCGGCGCCGAGCGCCCCGGCTGTGTTGGCCCAGAAGACATCGGCGGGGCTTGCGTCGCCTTCCTCTTCGAGCGCGGCGATCAGTTCGGCATCGGAACCGTAGCGGACCTCCACATCGAGGCCCGTGGCGGCACGGAAGCGCTCCACGAGCGGGTCGACGAGTACGTCCTTGCGGCCGGAATAGATGACGAGCGGCCCGTCGTCTTCGGTGGTGGGTTCCGGGTCAGAATCGCTCGTGCAGGCGACGAGCGGAAGAACGAGCAGGAGCGCGAGAAAAGCGGTGAGGCGACGCATGAAGCGAATCGAGCAGGTTGTTTAGACTCGATCCAAAGTCTACGCATGCGCGTCACAGTGCCCCGTGAATTCCTGGGGAGGCGTTTAGCGGCTGTTTGGGGCGAGCGGACGCGGGCTGCGAACGGCTCCGAAGCGACCCGTCGGCGTTCCGTTGCATCGCCGATGCTCGCGCATCGTCTGGTGAGGTCGCTGCGCTCCCTGACCCTGCGGGGTCACGCGCCTGGAAGGGCTCGCTTCTCGCTTGCTCGCCTCCAGTCCAAACAGCCTCTTAGCGGACGCGGATCAAGCGACGGGTAGCTGTTCGTGTTTCGCTCGTCAATCGCACCACGTAGAGGCCCGGCGTCAGGCGTGCGCCGTTGAGGCGAACACGGTACGAGCCCGGCGCTTTGTTTTCATCGGCGAGGACCGCCACGCGCCGCCCGAGCGCATCGAAGAGTTCCACACGGACGGGCCCGGCCTCGCCCACGGTGTAGACGAAGGTCGCCTGGTCCGTGAACGGGTTCGGATAGGGCGCCTCGAGGGCAAAGGTTCGGGCAGGAGGCCCGGCCTCGTTCGGCGTGGTGAGGCCGAAGTTGAAGCGGGCCGTGACCGGAACGTGATCCGAGGTCGTGGAGGTGTAGCCCGTGATGTCGGCGAGGGCAGCGTCATACCGCGCGACAGAGCCCGCCTCGTAGTCGTCGGCGAGCGGGCTCGTGGCGATGATGTGGTCGAGCACCGAGCCGCTGCTGCACGTCGAACTCGAGCAAAACGTGTTGGTGTCACCGCTGGAGCCGGACTGGTCAAAGTCGCGTGTGGCGAAGAGGTAGTCGGCGTCGTCGAGGAAGTTGCGGTAGGGCGACTCCTCGTTGGTGCGAATCGACTGGACGAGTTCGTCGTTGAGGTCGCCGAGGATCGCGATGTTTCTGCCGACCGCTTGCTGATTGTCCGTGTAGTTCTTCAGGATAGCCGAGGCTGCGAGGCGGCGGTCGTAGTCCTCGGCGCTAGCACCGGCCTTCATGTGCACGTTGATAAAGCGCACCTCCACCGTCGTATCCGGTAGGATGACAGTAGCCGTGAGCTGAAGCGGTGGACGACTGGCGAATTCGAAGGACGAGCCCGTCAGAATCTTGGTGACTTGAGGCGCGGTGATGGTGGCCGTCCGCCACACAAACCCGTAGCCGATGTCAAACGAAGCGGTTTCATCGGCAAACCACTGGCCGTCGAAGTCCGCCCCGAGTGAGTCGAGGAGGCGGTCGAAGGTGTCCTCGAAATCCAACTCCTGAAGCGACCACACGTCCACATCGGCTTGCCGCAGGACGGCCAGCACGTTTTGAAACTGAAGCTCCTCATTGAGCGGGCCGGACCCGGGATTGCCGAAGTGCTCGATATTCCACGTCGCCACATCCAGCGTGGCGTCGGTGCCGACCGCCGGTAGCGTTTGGGCCGAAGCCGAAACGCCAGCGGCAAGCACGAAGAGCAGGAGGAGGACGAAGCGAAGGGGCATAGAGAGGCAGGGATGCAGTTGGTCTGCCGAAGGGCAAGCTGCGTGCCGGGGCACCATCAGCACGGCGAGCGCCCCTGTATACGAGCAACCTGTCAAGCTAGCCGGGCAGGGTGTCCGCTGGTGTAAACATCGGGTTAGTTTGGGTCGCATGGCTGAGCGCTCCTCGTCGCTTCGGGTTGGTGTGATCGGTGCCGGGCGGCGCGGGGCGCGTCGGGCGGCTGCGCTCGCGCGGATGGGCGGGGTGCGGCTCTTGGGCACGGTGGATGCGG
>JABDIZ010000340.1 GCA_013003465.1 Rhodothermaceae bacterium | reverse complement strand
CCTGGAGGCTCCGCTCGAAGCATCGCTCTCCACCCGCGTCGTGTCCTACCGAGACCCCTGAAACCGGACAACTAGGACTCTTCCGTGAGAAACAAGACGCTCCGCACAAGATCCCGGCTGTCGGAGCGTCCACCGAGCGAACCTGCGAGTACGCCCATCGACGCCAAGAACAGGCTGAGCTTGAGGTGATCGAGCGTGCGCGTGGCCGGGTCGGTCGTCGGCCACGTCTCCATAAGCCGCTCGGGGAAGACCGTGATGATCCCCACGTACATCAGTCCGCCGAAGAACAGAAAGAGCAGGACGAGCGTGGCGAGCAAGCTGAGCACGGTCGCTGCGGCGGTGACGACGGTGGATTCGGTCAGCAGCCGATCTCGGCTGAGAAGCGCATCGAAGGCGAAGGCACGGTAGAGGACGAAAGCGGCGGCTGTGAACGAGGCCCCCGAGAAGACGACGACCTGTGGGACAGAGACGGCACTCGCCACATCCCATGTCTCGGCGCTGAACAGAAGCACGATGATAACGGAGAGGGCGGCGGCTATCATCGTCGGCATCTTGGTGAGTAGGCGCAACGGATTGGCCCGCACCACGGCTCGCCCGATTGCCCTGGCGTCCGTAACCAGTACGTTAAGAATGAAGCCGAGCCGACCGGTGCGTGCCACCCGCTCATGGGCTTCTCGGGGCAACGCCCGGCGCATCTCGGCCAACTGCTCGGGGGCAAGCATCCCCATGCGGTCGAGGTCCTCAACGCTCTCGAGCGGGTACATCACATTGGTGGGGTGTGCCGAGTGAGGGAGGTTGAGGAGGTGTCCAAACGTGTGCAGAAGAAGCGCCGAGAGGCGGGCGGCCGCCCGCTTAGGGTCGGCTGTCTCCCCCCAAAAGCCGGGATCGAGCCGCTTCGTGGAGATGATCCCAATGTTCGTGAGTTGGCTTGGGAGCGCGAGGGTATAGGCGAGTGTCGAGGACGACAGGTCAACCTCCGTGACAATGAGCAGGAAGTGAGTCCGGCGTTCGAGTTTCTCGGCCAAGCCGATCTCTAGGAAATCGAGTGGAGCGTAGGCCCCCGCTCCCGGGGTGAGGTGCGGCCCCTCGAATGTGTAAGGTTCTACTCGCAGGGCAGGCTCCTCCGCTAAACCGCCCTCGAAGTCAGATACCGCCCGCTCTACCAGCGCATGAAACGCCTCGGAGTCCTTGCCCTCCACTTCCATCGTCATGATGCCGATGGTGTAAGACGAGCGCGGAGTCGAGGGAGGCATCTACTCGGGAGGCTGCGGCATGCAGGGACACTTATGAGTGCTTGCTGATTGCCTCAGCCACGCTATCGGGAAGGCCAGACACGCCCTCTAAGGTGGTGGGCACTCGCCCATCGCCCTTCCGGATGACGCTCAGATCAGCATCGGTTTCGAGGATCACCGCTTCTACCTCGTCTAGCAGACCAACACCCGCCTCTCGGACCGCCGCCAGGATCTCATTCCGCAGTACCCGCTCCTTGCGCAAGTTATCCTCTAGGAACTGGCCACGGTAGTAGAGGAGCGTAGGGCTTGCTCGAACAAGTCGGCGGGCGAAAGGCCATACCGTCAGCGTTTTGGTGAGCGCCCACTGCAACAGGAGTAAGACTGCTAGGCCCGCGAAAACAGTCGCAACGCCGGTATCCTTGAGGACGATCGCGGAGGCCACCATCGAGCCCATGGCTACGGTCACAATCCAGTCGAAACTGTTCATTTGCGAGGTCGACCGCTTCCCGCTCAATCGGACCGAGATCACTACCGCGACGTAAATAAACGTGGCCGTCGCTGCGGCGCGAAATACTTGTTCCCAGCCGTCAAAGAGGATATCCACGGCAGACAATGGGCAGGAGGATATGGGCGACCATGCAGAAGGTAGCGACCAGCAAGCAATCTGAGGCAGCACCTACCTGTACCTGGAGGACCCGACGGGTATCCAGGGCATCCTGTCCGAAGGCGACCTGTAGCCCCGTGCACGCCCTACGCGGGCCGCTCGAAGACGAGGAAGTGCTGCTGCGGCAGGAAGTCGCGGTTCTCGACGAAGCGGAAGCCGGCGGCCTCCAGCTCGCGCCGCACCTGCGCCTCGCTCATCTTGTGCAGCCGCCGGATGGGGACCGACGGGTCCTCGGCGCGGTACTCGACGAGCACGAGCCGCCCGCCGGGCCGCGTGGCGTCGTAGATCGCCTCGGCCATCTCGCGCGGGTAGAAAAACTCGTGGTAGGCGTCTACGATGAGCGTCACGTCCACCGACTCGGTTTGCAAGCGTGGGTCGTCCTCGGCACCCCAGACGGGCGCCACGTTCGGCATCGCCTCCTCTTCGGCCCGACGCTCCAGGATCGAGAGCATCTGCGGCTGGATGTCGACGGCGAGCACGCGGCCCTGTGGCACGAGCGGCGCGATACGGAAGGTGAAATAGCCCGTCCCCGCCCCGATGTCGGCCACGATCTCATCGCCCTGCAGGTCCAGGTTCTCCACGACGAGGGCAGGCAGCTCGGTGCGCTCGCGCTCGGGACGCTCCAGCCACGCCGCGCCCCGGTGGTCCATCACGCGAGCGATCTCGCGGCCCATGTAGTAGCGGCCCGTCCCGTCGGCAGAGGCGGCGCCCTCGGTGTAGGGCGAGGGGGCACGGAAGCCACCGGACGTATCGCGTGGTGGCGTAAGGGCGCTCGTCGTGTCGCGCGGCGGCGTGTGCTGGGCCTGGCAGCCCGCTGCGGCGAGGGCCGCTGCGAGCATCAGGGGAAGAAGCCTATGGGGGATCGACAGCATGGAGGTACGAAGTCTAGGCGCAAGATAGGCCGCTGCGGAGCCCATCCGAGTCACGCGCCGGGGCGACTGATCGGCACGGGCCGGGTGATGGCCTCCGGCACCGGCACACCGCTCGTCCCGTCGGGCACCGCGTAGGGTTCGCGCAACTCGACCGACGGTGTTTCCTTGCCCCGCTTCGAGCGGATGTTGAGGAACTCAACCATCAGCGAGAACGCCATCGCGGAGTAGATGTACCCCTTCGAGATGTGCTGGTTCATGCCCTCGGCCACAAGCGTGACCCCGATCAGAATCAGGAACGCCAGCGCCAGCATCTTGATCGTCGGGTGCTTGTGAACAAAGTCCGAGATGGGTGTGGCGAAGATCATCATCACCCCCACGGCGATCATGACAGCGATGATCATAACCGTGATGTCATCGGCCATGCCGACCGCTGTGATGACCGAGTCGAGCGAGAAGACGATGTCGAGAATGGCGATCTGGATGAGCACGCTGGTGAAGCTGACGGCTTTCTTCTTTTCCGTGGTGTGCTCGGCGTCGCCCTCCAGCTTGTGATGGATCTCGCGCGTGGACTTGAAGATGAGGAAGGCGCCGCCGAGGAGCAGGATGAGATCGCGCCCGGAGATGACCGAGGGCAAGTCGCCCAGACCGTCGCCGCCGTGCCCCCGCGCCGTTTCGCCGAGGCCGTCGAGGCCTTCGAGGAAGGCAAGCGAGAACAGGGGCTCAGTGAGGCCCATCACCCACGAGAGCGAGAGCAGCAGCAGAATGCGCATGCCCATCGCGAGGCCCAGCCCGATGGTGCGGCCGCGCGGCTGCTGCTCGGCGGGCAGGCGCCCCGTCAGGATGGAGATGAAGATGATGTTGTCGATGCCGAGGACGATCTCCAGCGCGGTAAGCGTGGCGAGCGCGGCCCAGGCCTGCGGGTCGGCGATCCAGTCGAACATGAGCGAGCAGAGTGGCGAGGGTGGAGAGGTGGCCGAAACGTACGACAGCACGACCTCTCGGATCACCCGCAACCGTACCTTCGTTCGGCACGTCCCGTTCTGCAATCCACACGCCGCAATGTCTCAGGCTGACCTCGACGCCTTCATCGCCCACTACCCTGCATGGGCCAAGCTGCTCGCGCGGAAGTATTTCACCAAGACGCTCAACCAGTTCATCCTCCACGGCAACGTCCGCGACCTCGTGCCGACGGAGGACGACCAGGGCAAACCCAACTACGTCACGCTCCGCCGCTTCCTGACGGACGACCTCTTCGCCGGGCGCGACATCGTTCTCTTCTACGACCGCTCCGACGGCATTCACTTCGCCGACCAGGAATCGAAGAAGGACTTCAACCGCGCCATCTCGGGCTACGACACCATCTTCGGGACGGAGTACGCCAAGAAGCTGCCCAAGGACCCCGTCCGTGTCTTCGCGCTGCTCGACAACTACTTCCGGCTCCGCCTCGCCGACGGCAAGCGCGTCGCCGCCATCATCGACTACGCGGAGACCATCGTGCCGATGGCCGAAGCCTCGTCGTACTCGGCCGAGGAGCGCGGCGCGCTCGTCTACCTCCAGAAGTGGAGCCACGACCCGGCGCTGCTCGACAACGACTTCACGTTCGTCCTGATCGCGGAGAACCTGACCGACCTCAACCGCTCGTTTATCCAGAGCCCGTACAACGCCGAGATCGAGATCGTGATGCCCGGCGCCGAGGAGCGCGCCGCCTTCGCGGCGTGGTTCCTCGACCGGGCCGGCCGGGGCGCGGTGTTCCAGGAGCACTCGGACGTGGAGGCCGTCGCCCTGGCACAGAACACGGCAGGCCTCGGCTACGTGCAGCTCCGCACCATCCTCGCCGACGTGGTGGAGAACCGCGAGCGGCTGACCTTCGAGACGCTCACCGAGAAGAAGAAGGAACTGATCGAGGCGGAGGCCTACGGGCTGCTGGAGTTCGTCGAGACGGACTACAATCTCGATATGGTAGCCGGACACACGGAGGCCAAGGAGCACCTCCGTGCTGCCGCCGAAGCCCTCAAGCAGGGCCGTCCCGACGTGATGCCGATGGGCTACCTCGTGGCGGGGCCGGTGGGCACGGGCAAGACGTTCATGATCACCACGTTCGCGGGCGAAATCGGAATCCCGATGGTCAAGCTCAAGAACTTCCGCAGTCAGTGGCAGGGCGTGACCGAGGGCAACCTCGAAAAGATCCTCTCGCTGCTGCGCGCCATGAACCCCGTCGCTGTGATGATCGACGAGGCCGACGCGGCGCTCGGCGACCGCAACAGCCAGGGCGACAGCGGCGTCTCGAACCGCGTCTTCGGCCAGATCGCGCAAGCGATGAGCGACACGCGCTACCGCGGCAAGATCATCTGGTTCCTCGTCACGGCCCGCCCCGACCTGATGCCGGTCGACCTCAAGCGGCAGGGCCGCGCCGAGGAGCACCTCGCCCTCTTCTACCCTACCACCCGCGAAGACCGCGAGGAGTTGCTGCGCGTGATGATGAAGAAGACGAAGACCAAGATTCCCATGGCGGATGTGCCGGAGGCCCTCCTCGATGGCGAGCGCACCTACTCGGGCGCCGACATGGAGTCGCTGCTGACGCGCGCCAAGTTCCGCGCGGCCACACACGACGACGAGGCTGAGTCACAGGCTACCCCAGCGGCGGTCGCACAGCCGTCCGGCGATGGGTCGGCGCCGCTCACCACAGGCTCGGCTGCGCCCGAGGCCCTTCAGGAAGCAGAGACCACGCCGAGCGAACCCGAAACGGCTACCGAGACGCAACCCGTAGCGCCGAACGGCACCGTCACAGGGGAAGACTTGACGGTCGTCGTCCAAGACTTCATTCCCCCCTCCTATCCGCTCCAGGTAGAACTGCAAGCCCTCGCAGCGGTGATGGAGTGCACGAGCCGCTCCATGCTGCCCCCGAAGTTCCGCGATCTCGACCGCGAGCAGGTCGTGCGCCGCATCGCCGAGTTGAAACGCCTGATCGGCGAACGCTGACCGGTGTCCTGAAAACGGAAGCGGGAGCCTGGACCAATTCCCACACTCCCGCTTCGATAAAGAGATCCGAAGATCCGTTACTTCTTCCTGCCGACGAGCTTCATGTACTTGTCGTACGCGACGAGTACAGCATGGGGCTCATTGTTCTTCTGAATCATGATGCCCTCGTACTTCTTAGTCTCCTCGATCAACTCGGAGGTTTTCGAGCGAAGCTCGGTGATCGTGGCGACGGCCTCGATCCCTTTGGTCGTGTACATGGTAGGGTGCGGGGTTGGTGGGAAGGAAAACGAGAAAACGGCTAGCGTGGTGGGCACCGTCTTCTTCTGCATGTGCTAAAGAAACTACCACAAACGGACCCAATTTCACAACGTCGCCTCTCGCGGAGGATCACAAGAGTGTACCTCTTGGATCTAACGGCACAAGAGAGCCAGCATACAAATTTATCAACTCTTTCATTCACATCTAAATACGTCCGATCATGTACCTGTGCAAGGTTACCGGCACCGTTGTCGCCACGCAGAAGCACGAGCGGTTGCGACGCAGCAAGTTGCTCCTCGTGCGGCGCCTCGCGCTCGACGGCACGCTCCTCCCGAACGCGGCCGAAGAGATCGCCCTGGATCCGCAGTGCGATGCGGGCGTGGGCGATGTGGTCCTAACGGCAAAACAAGGCACGGTCGTGCAGCAACTCATGGATGCCGACCTTGGCCCCGACGACCCACGCACCCCGGCCAATGTCATCATCATCGCTGTCGTGGACGATGTGGCGATGACGGAGTGAGGTGCTCTCACCCTCCGCAATCCGCCGTCTCTTCAACGTCTGCCCCGATCCCTTCCGTGCGCGGGCGGTATCCTGATCCGAATTCCCCTCTCCTCTCACCTATCCCGTTGCTATGGCTTCCGCGACCTACGACGTCGTCGTGATTGGCTCCGGCCCTGGCGGCTATGAAACCGCCATCCGCGCGTCCCAGTTGGGCTTCAAGACCGCCATCATCGAGAAGAACAAACTCGGCGGCGTTTGCCTCAACATCGGCTGCATCCCCACCAAGGCGCTGCTCAAGAGCGCTGAAGTGACGGCCATCACCCGCCACCTCTCCGACTACGGCCTCTCCCTCGACGGCTCCGTCGAGCCCGATTTTGCTGCCGTCGTCAAGCGCTCGCGCGGCGTGGCCGACAAGATGAACAAGGGCGTCGCGTTCCTCATGAAGAAGAACAAAATCGACGTGCTGATGGGTAAGGCCACACTCAAGGGCGGCGGCGCCATCGCGATTGAGCCCTCGGAAACGATGGACGGCGATACGGTCGGCGAGAACACCGAGGTCTCCGCTAAGCATGTCATCATCGCCACGGGTGCGCGAGCACGCGAACTGCCTTCGCTCCCTATCGACGGCAAGAAGATCATCGCCTACAAGGAGGCCATGCTCCAGACTGAGCGCCCGGGCTCGATGCTGGTCGTCGGCGCGGGCGCCATCGGCGTCGAGTTCGCGTACGTGTATCACCACATGGGCACCGACGTGACCATCGTCGAGTTGCTGGACCGCCTTGTCCCGGTCGAGGATGCCGACGTGTCGAAGGAGCTCGGCCGCGCCTACAAGAAGATGGGCGTCAAGCTGATGACGGCTGCCTCCGTCGAATCGGTGGACACCTCGGGCGACACGTGCGTGGTGACCATCAAGACGGCGAAGGGCACCGAGACGATGGAGGTAGATCAGGTGCTCTCGGCGGTCGGCGTCGTGGGCAACGTGGAGAACCTGGGGCTCGACGAGGTCGGCATCGCGCACGAGCGTGGGGCCATCGCCGTGGACGAATACTTCCGCACGAACGTAGCGGGCCACTACGCCATCGGCGACGTGGTAGGCGCGCCGTGGCTGGCGCACGTGGCGAGCCATGAAGGCATCGTCTGCATCGAGAAGATCGCCCACGAGGAAGGCAAATACGACCACGCCCCGCCGCCGGTCGACTACAAGAACGTGCCGTGCTGTACGTACTGCCTCCCGCAGATTGCCTCGACGGGCTACACCGAGGCGGCTGCCAAGGAGGCGGGCTACGAGGTGAAGGTGGGCAAATTCCCGTTCACCGCCTCGGGCAAGGCCGCCGCCATCGGCGACCAGACGGGCTTCGTCAAGGTCATCTTTGACGCCAAGTACGGCGAGTGGCTCGGCTGCCACATCATCGGCCACGACGCCACCGAGATGATCGCCGAGGCCTGCGCCGCACGCACGCTCGAGACGACGGCGCACGAGATCATGGAAACGATGCACCCACACCCGACACTCTCGGAGGCCGTGCTGGAGGCCGTCCGCGACGCCTACGGGCGTGTCATGAATGCCTAGCCGACGGCGAGTTTGACGCGCGGCTGAGTAGGATCAAGCCCCCGGTGCCCCGTTCGGTGCCGGGGGCTTGCTACTTTGTGGGCGTTCTCCTGCTACGGAGCTTTCGGCATGAGCAAGACCTACGACGCGATCACGCCTGCGCTGACGGAGTGGATCGAGGCCCAGCCTCTCTTTTTCGTCGCCACCGCGCCCACAGCCGAGGACGGGCTGATCAACTGCTCGCCCAAGGGCCTCGACACGTTTCGCATCCTGGGGCCGCACGAGGTGGCCTACCTCGACCTGACCGGGAGCGGCGTCGAGACCATCGCGCACGTCCGCGAGAACGGGCGCATCGTGTTCATGTTTTGCGCCTTCGCCGGGCCACCGAACATCGTGCGCCTCCACGGCACGGCCGAAGTGCTCCTCCCGGACACGCCCGACTTCGAGGCCCTCCGGCCTCGCTTCCCCGACCTACCCGGCACACGAGCGATCTTGCGCGCCTCGCTTACGCGCATCAGCGATTCGTGCGGCTACGCCGTGCCCCGCATGGTGTACCAAGAGGATCGCGATACGCTGGTCCGATGGGCGCAGGCCAAGCAGCCCGAGGGACTCGCACAGTACAAGGTCGAGAAGAACACGGTGAGCCTGGACGGCCTGCCGGGCCTGGAAGCCGGATGAACCCGCCGCCCTCATCGGGTGGCTGTCGAGCCGGAGTACGCCGGACAGAGCCGTCCAACGCAACAACACCCGAGGTGCTAGCGTGTACCTATTTTAGCACCCCTCTTCTCTCCACCTCGAAACCATGAGCCTACGACGTGCTTGGTGGGCCGCCCTCGGCGCCCTGGTCGTGCTGCCCCTCGCTGCCTGTAGCAGCACGAGTGGCGTCCGAACGGCGCCGTCTGCCCCCGCCGCGACGGAGGACCCATCCGACCTGGAAACGCTCTACTGGGCGCGGCAGGACAGCGCCCGCATGTCGTTTACGGAGGCCGACGTGGCCTTCATGGACGGGATGATCGGGCACCACGCGCAGGCCCTCGTGATGTCGCGCCTCGCACCCACCAACGGGGCGAGCCCCGCGGTCCAGACCCTCGCCTCGCGAATCATCAACGCGCAGAACGACGAGATCGCGACGATGCAACGGTGGCTCCGCGACCGCGGCCAGCCGGTGCCCGAGATCCACATCGACGGGCTCACGCTGATGATCCACGGCGGCAGCATGGCCCACGGCGAGGGGCACGGCCATCACATGATGCCCGGCATGCTCACCGACGAGCAGCTTCAGGAACTCAGCGAAGCGCAGGGCACCGCGTTCGACCGGCTCTTCCTGACCTACATGATCCAGCACCACAGCGGCGCCGTCACGATGGTCGATGAACTCTTCGCAACCGACGGCGCGGCGCAGGATGACGCCGCGTTCAAGCTCGCCTCCGACATCCACGTCGACCAACTCACCGAGATCGCGCGCATGGAACGCATGCTCAGCGCCCTGCCCGAACCCAACCCCGAACCCTGACGCTCCGCCTTCTGGCACCCGACCTATCCACCCAATCTGCCCTCCCATGCACGGTACCCCCCTGACTCGCCCCCTTCCCTTCCGCACCTTTGTACCCCTTCTGCTCGTCCTGGGACTGATCGGGCTCTCCGCATGCGCTTCGAACCGCGTAACCTCGACGGATGGCGTGGCGATGGAGCTCCCCCCTCGCCCTCCGATGCCGTCCGACCAGCCGGACCCGCGCGTGGGTCTCGATGCGGGCCTGTTCGATGCGGGCGAAGCGATGTGGAACCTGCGCAAGCTCTCCTCGACTCCTCCGGCCGAGGACTTCGTCGGCGTCACCAACTCGGATCTCGCCTTCACGGGGGACTATGCGATCCAGGGTAACTACAACGGCGTCATGGTCTGGGATATCTCGAACCCGACCGAACCGGACCTCGTGACCGAGTACCTCTGCCCCGCCTCGCAGAGCGACGTGTCAGTCTATGAGGATCTGCTCTTCATCTCGGGCGAAGGCCTGGGCGGACGGCTCGACTGTGGGACCGAAGGCGTGGAGGAGCAGGTGAGCGCGGATCGCCTGCGCGGCATCCGCATCTTCGACATCAGCGACATCCGCAACCCCGACTACATCGGGAACGTGCAGACCTGCCGTGGCTCGCACACGCACTCCGTCCTGAAAGACCCGAACGACGACGAGAACGTCTACATCTACGTCTCTGGCTCGGCCCCTGTCCGCCCCGAGGAGGAGCTGCCCGGCTGCTCGTCGGCCGCGCCGGACGAAGACCCCAACTCGGCGCTGTTCCGCATCGAGGTCATCCAGGTGCCCCTGGATAACCCCGAGCAAGCCGCCATCGTCAGTTCGCCGCGCATCTTCGAGGACCTCGTCGCCCCGCCGCAGCACGGCCTGGCCCCGGCTGACATTCAGGCCATCGAAGAGGCCCGCGCACGCGGCGCGTTCATCGCGTTCATCTTTGGGCAGGACCGCGTGCTGCCGGATCGGTTCGTCCGGCCCATGCTCGCCGAGATCGTGGCCGAGCGTGGCGGCGAAGGCGAACCCACCGCCGCCGACAGCACGGCGCTGCGCGAACGGCTGCCCGAAATGGTCGCGGCGCGGTTCGGCAACCAGGACGATGGCGATGACGACGGCCCACGGCCCGGCCCCACAC
>JABDIZ010000313.1 GCA_013003465.1 Rhodothermaceae bacterium | reverse complement strand
GCGTAGGGCGGAGCGGCGGGAGAAGGTAGGGAAGGCGCGTACGAACTGAAAGGTAGGGCGAGATGGAGGGTAAAACTATGAGGGCCGACGCCTCCTACGCCCTCTTTACCGATAGGCCGAGCGTTCGGGCCGGGGGCCGACGGGCAGCTTGCCGCGCCAGTACTGGATCAGCAGAAGGCCGGCGAGGGCCCCGCCGAGGTGGGCGAAGTTCGCCACGCCCGCCTGCGTCCCCGTGATCCCGGCGAAGAGCTGCATCGCCATCAGCCCGATCACGAACCACTTCGCCTTGATCGGAATCGGCGGGAAGATCAGCATGATGCGCTCTTCAGGATACATCATCCCGAACGCCAGCAGCACCCCGAACACGCCGCCCGAGGCCCCGACGGTCGGCACGATCACCGGGTCGCCGATACCGAACAGGAACGGAGCCGAGGTCACGAGGAGCTGTGTCACACTCGCCCCGATCACGCAGAAGAAGTAGAAGAACGCAAAGCGCTGGCTGCCCCAGGTGTTCTCGATTCGCATCCCAAACATCCACAACCCGAACATATTGAACAGGATGTGTCCGAAGCCACCGTGCAGGAACGCCGTCGTCACGAGCTGCCACGGATAGAACTGCGGGACGGCCTGGAACTGGCCGAAAGGCCCCGGCGCGATGTCCGGCGTCCCCATCGGCCACAGCGCAAACCAGTTGAACAGGAGCTGCTGCAGTTGCGGGGCATACGTGGCGAAAAACGCGAGGCCGTTGATGATCAGGAGGTTCTTGATCACCGGCGGCATCACGGACCACGTCGGTGGAGCGTAGGCGTTCTGGGGCATTCGGTCAGCGCTTCATTTCCTCGGGAGGCGGGGGTTGCTCGAACGAGTCGCCCGGGGGAAGGTTGCGATAGAGACGAGGAAGAGCGGAGGAAAGGAGGGAAAGGAGATGTTCGTCCCCCCACCGTCGCCGTATTCTCCCTTGCTTCCGCTCCTCCCCGCTTCAGCTCGTGTACCTCTTCCTCTCCGACCTCCACCTCGGGCGTGGCACCGACGCCGAAAGCCGCGCCGTCGAGCGCGACGCCATCGCCGTGCTGCACGCCCACGAGCCGGCAGTGCGCGAGGGAGCAGCGCGCGAGAACGGGGGCCTCTTCCTCGTCGGGGACGTGTTCAATCAGTTCATGGAGTACGGGAGCCTTATTCCCAAGGGGTTCGTCCGGCTACAGGCAGTGCTAGCGGCGTGGACCGACAGCCGCCTGCCGGTCACCTACCTCGTCGGCAACCGCGACCCGTGGC
>JABDIZ010000409.1 GCA_013003465.1 Rhodothermaceae bacterium | reverse complement strand
CACGGTGAGGTCGAAGCGGTCGCCGTAGCGGACAGTGCGCCCCATCGGGTCGGCGCGGCCGAAGAGCGCCTCGGCCGCGCTCTCGGTCAGTACGAGGGCATACTTGTCTTGGAGCACCGTCGCCGGGTTGCCGCGCAGGAGCGGAAAGCTGAAGACCTCGAAGAAGCCTCCGTCGGCGAGAAGGAGCCCTTCGAGTCGCCGCGTCTCGCCCTCTCCGACCCCGACATACGGGCTACGGAAATTCTCGACGCGTACAACCTGCCCGATCTCCGGTACGCTCGCCGTCAACAGCGGCGCAAAGCCTGCCGCCGAGTTGGCATACCGCTCGGCATCGTCCTCCGAGCCATAGGTGAGACGGACGATCCGTTCGCCTTCCTCGTGAAAGCGGTCGTAGCTCCGCTCGTGCTGGATGAAGAGCACGATCAGAAAACAACACGCCAGCCCGAGCGCCAGGCCCCCGACGTTGATGACCGTGTGACCGGCCCGCTTGCGCAGGCTTCGCAGGGCGACTTTCAGGTAGTTAGTCAGCATGGCGGTAGGGAGTGAGCCGTCGTCGACGCTCAGCGCACAAGGTGCATGCCTCGTTCCCACCTCCCCCCATGCAAGCGAAACAGCCGGATTCGCCCTGCAGACCTGAGCGCTGGCGCACACACCCCTGCGCGGATCCGCACAACCTCACCAGCCCATCCGGGACTCCGCCGCCATCGGACCGGCAAGGCTGCACTATTCGTAGCGAAGCGATTGGACGGGGTCGGCCGTGGCCGCCCGGAGCGCTTGCGCGCTCACGGTCAGGAGTGCGACGAGGAGAGCAAGACCACCGGCCAGGAGAAAGACACCGGGACCGAGATCGATCCGGTAGGCGAAGCCCTCCAGCCACCGCTGCCCTGCCAGGTAAGCCAACGGCGCCGCGATGAGCCCTGATACCGCGACGAGCCCGGCGAAACCCTTCGCCAGCAGCGCTGCGATGCTCCCCACCGAGGCGCCGAGCACCTTACGGATGCCGATCTCCTTGGTCCGCTGCGCGACGGCCAGCGAGGCCAGCCCGAAGAGCCCGAGGCACGCGACGAGGAGCGCGAAGAGCGTCGCGTACCGGACGATCTCTGCCCAGCGGGCTTCATTCTCGTAGAAGGCTGCGAGGTCTTCGTCGAGGAAGGAGTAGCTGAAGGGCAGGTCAGGAGCGAATTCGGCCCACGACGCCTCCAGTGCCGCCAGTGCCTCGGGCGTGTGTCCCGGCACGATCCGAGCCAATACGTATTCGATGGTCTGATTGGGGTCGAGTGTCAACACCGCCGGTTCGACAGCGAGATGCTGCGACCGAAAGTTGAAGTCGCGCACGACGCCGATCACCGTTGGCCCCTCGCCCTCGCCCCGAAACCCTTCGACTACCTGCCCGAGTGGGTCGGCCCAACCGAACTCGCGGGCCAGCGCCTCGTTGATGAGCACCGCGTCTGTCGAATCGGAGGCAAGCAGGGGATTGAAGTCACGCCCGGCGAGGAGTTCCATGCGCATGCGCTCTACGAAATCGGCTGCCACACGGTATTCGACGACCTCGACATCGCGGCCCTTGTAAGGAAAGCCGACACTCGATGTCCCGTGTCCGAAGGCAATGCTCGTCCCGGTGAACCCTCGGAGGCTGGCTTCGCCCGCGAGCGCTGTACGATAGCGCTCCAGCACCTGGTCACCGTGCAGGTCGCCCACGTCGATCACGGCCACGTTGTCGTCCTCGAATCCAAGGTCGCGCGTCTGGAGATAGGCCAACTGACCGCTCATGATGAGCGCGCCCACGAGCAGGAAGACCGAGAGGGCGAACTGCACCACGACGAGCGAACGGGTGAACACGTTGGCCCCGCCGAGGCGCACCCGGTCCTTGAGCGTTTCGATGGGCTTTAGGCGACTGAGCATCAGCGCCGGGTAGCTACCGGCCACAAGCCCGGTCAGCAGCGTAATGCCTGCAAGTGCGCCCGCCGCCCAGGCGGGGTTGACCAGTCCGAGCGAAAGTTCCTTGCCTGTCAGGCCGTTGAATGCCGGTACGAACAGCACGGCCAGCACGAGACCGAGACCAAGACCCAGCACAGTCATCAGGAACGCCTCGCCCCAGAACTGCCTGAGCAGTTGCCCCCGCCGCGCACCGATGGTCTTTCGTACGCCGACCTCCTTCGCCCGCGCTGCCGAGCGCCCGATGGCGAGCGTCATGAAGTTGATGCATGCAATCAGCAGCACCGCGAGCGCGATCGCCGCGAGAATCTTGGCATAGAGTGGATTGCTCGGCGGCGTCAGACCGGGGCGCACGTCCGGGTTGAGGTGGATGTCGGCGAGCGGCTGGAGGAAGTAGTCGAGCGGAAGCGTGTCGCTTGTCCAGAAGCCACTCTCGCGCATCGCGTCAACATGCGGGCCGTAGTGCGTCTCTAAGAAGGCCGGGACCTTCGCCTCGACCGCCGCAAGCGACGCATCCTCGCGGAGCTGGACATACGTGATCGTGCTGGACCACGTGAAGGCGTCCGCGCGCGAGATCATCCAGGGATGGGCGTCGTAGATGCGTTCGAACGGCAGCAGCACCTCGAAGTTGACAGTCGAGTTGGATTCGACGGCTGCCACCCCGGTCACTGTAAAAGGCTCGAACTCGCCCTCGAACTGGACCTCAAGCGTCTGACCCATCGGGTCTTCCTCACCGAAGTAGCGCTGTGCCGCTGCTTCACTCAGCACTACGCTGCCCGACTGTGACAGCGCCGTCGCTGGGTCGCCTGCGCGAAGCGGGAAGGTGAAGACCGTCAAGATTGCCGGATCGGCGAAGACCACCGGATCTTCCACTGTCAGCTCGCCATGTCGGACCAGTTTGCGGAAACGCTTGAGGCGCACGGCGGCCTCTACCTCAGGGATGTCCTCGACAAGCGCTGGACCGGCTGGTATCGGCATGTATGGCGTAGCCGGTTCGCCGTCCGGCTGCCCGTCTTCCGTCAGGCTGATGCGGCTGATGCGGACGATCCGGTCGTCCTCGGTGTGCATCGTGTCGAACGTCAGTTCATCGGCGACGAAGAGGAGCAGGAGCACGCAGCACGCGATGCCGAGCGCGAGCCCGAACACGTTGATGACGCTGTAGAGCTTCTGCTTGCGCAGCGTGCGGAGGGCAATCGTCAGGTAGTTCTTCAGCATGGAAGGGTCCGAGCGTAGGCGGGACTAGCCGCGTTCGATGATGGCACCGCCGTTGGTGGTGACTGCGCGGATCAACCGGCCTCCTCGGCCTAGCGTCGTGCGCAGGTGACGACGTAGATCGCCTTGCACCGTCACGGGGAAATCGAGGCGCAGGCTGCCATTGATCGTGCCGGTCTCCAGATCGGCGGAATAGTTGGGAGGGATAGTGAGTGAGAGCCCGCCGTTGGTCGTCTCCACATCGAGACCCTCGCCATTCCAACCGGAGCCATTGAGGGTGACGGATAGGCCACCGTTGACCGTCCGGCCCTCAACATCGCCCGCTAGATCGACGAGGCTCACGCCACCGTTGACGGTCTGGAAGCGGATGCGCCCGTCTACTCCTTCGACACTGATGCCGCCGTTTTCAGCGGTCAGGTCGAGATCAGTCTGGCGCGGCACCATCAGCCGGAAACTGACCGTGGCCCAGGTATCGTTGCCGGTACGAGGTACCCGTGATGTGATCGTGCCATCGGTCTCAATGGTGATGGCATCGACAAGCCGCCGGGCTTCTGATTCGACGCGGGTGTTGACATTGATGCGTGCCCGAAGCTGCACCGCGTCGCGGTCCCATGCTTCTACGCTGACTCCACCATAATTCCCAGCATCGACTGTGAATTGGTCCCGGACAGCAAGCGTGAAGGTGCGCACCTCACAGGCGCGGGCGAAGTCTCCATCGTCGTTCCGGGTCCAGTGATCATTTTCGCACCAATCATCGTTGGGAGAAATGTGGTCTTGCGCACCGACCGGGAGCGCAACGACAGCAATAAGCAGGAAGGCCAGAAGGCGATACGAGTTAGGCATAACGGGTCAGAGGGTAGGTTATTCGTAGCGAAGGGATTGGACGGGGTCGGCCGTGGCCGCCCGGAGCGCTTGCATGCTCACGGTCGCTAGCGCCACGAGAAGCGTAAGGGCACCGGCGAGGAGAAAGACCGTCGGCCCGATGTCAATCCGGTAGGCGAAGGCCTCCAGCCAGCGGTCCATCGCGAGGTAGGCCAGCGGTGCGGCGACCAGGAAGGCAAGGCCTACAAGGCGAACCACGTCCTGGGTGAGCAGGCGCACGAGGTGAGGCACGCTCGCGCCGAGCACCTTGCGGATACCGACCTCCTTGGTACGCTGCGCAGCTGAAAAGGCGGCCAGCCCGAACAAGCCCAGGCACGCGATGAAGACTGCTAACCCGGCGAGCACACCGAAGAGCCGACCGAAGCGGCGCTCCGAAGCGTACTGCGCCCCGAACGTCTCATCGAGGAAGCGATAGCTGAACGGGCGTTGCGGAGCGGCCTCGGCCCAGATCGCTTCCAGTTCAGCCAGCGTGCGGGGCAGGTCCGCCGTGCGCACGCGCAGCGTGAAGAGCTGCTGGAAGTCGCCGGTGGCAACGATGGCGAGCGGGGCGACAGCCTCCTGCAGCCCCTTCGTGTGGAAGTCGCGCACGACGCCGACGACCTCGCCCTCATATCCCCAGAACTGGGCCCGCTTGCCGAGGATGGCTGCGGGGTCGGCGTACCCGGCCTTCCGCACCGCCGTCTCATTCAGCACATAGGCCACGAGAGAGTCCGACGTAGCCGCAGCGTTGAGGGCCGCTCCGGCGATGATTTCGAGTCCGTAGACCGAAACGAAGCTGGTGTCCACGAGGTAGGCTTCGACGCCAAAATCGCGCAGCTCGCCGTCCTGACGTTCGAGCACCCCGCCTGCCTCGGCGTGGCCCCCGGCCGGGACCGTCAGCGACGACGTGACGCCGGTGACGGACGGGTGCGCCAGGAACCGATCCTTGATCGACCCGAGGTTGGCCTGGACGGCCTCGTCGCCGCCGAAGTCGAGCGCAAGCAACTGGCCGTCTGGCGAGTCGAGTGCGAAGCCCAGATCCCGGTTCTGCATGAACTGGAGTTGGCTGAACACGATGCCCGTCGCCGCGATCAGGGCTACGGAGAGGCTGAACTGCACCACGACGAGGCCCTGGCGCAGCGCGCGGCCCTGGCGTCCCGTGGAGAAGCGGCCCTTCAACACCTCCACCGGGCGGAAGCCACTCAGCATGAGCGCGGGGTACGCGCCCGCGAGCAGCCCTACGGCGAAGACGAGACCGACGAGGCCGAACAGCCCAAGTCCTAGATCGCCCAGCGCGACGCTTTTCTCAGTGAAGCGGTTGAAGGCAGGCAAGATGGCCTGGACAAGTCCCAGCGCCACGACCATCGAAGCGGCACTCAGCAGCAGGGCCTCGGCGAGAAACTGGAGCGCGAGGCTGGTGCGAGGCGCGCCTAGCGTCTTCCGCACTCCTACCTCCTTCGCCCGCGTCATCGACCGGGCCGTGGCGAGGTTCGTGAAGTTGACGCAGGCAATGAGGAGGATGAACAGCGCTACCGCGCCAAACATGATGAGCGCCGCAAGGTTGCCCCGCTCGCCCGGAAGGCCCCGGTCGGAATGCAGGTACACGTCCCGCAGCGGCTCGGCGAGGACGACCACCTCCTCGTTCTGCTCTCGCATCGCGTCGCCCGCGCGCTGCTCGATGAAGGCCGGCAGCTTGCGCTGGAAGGCCGCCAGGTCCGTACCGGCACGCAGGAGCGCGTACGTCCGGAAGGTGACGGAGAACCAGTTGGTGTAGAACCAGCCGGGATCGCTCAGGGTGTTGAGTGAGACGAGGGCGCTGAACTGGAGGTGCGACTGTCGCGGAACGTCCGTCATTACCCCGGTCACGGTCAACGGGCGCTGGCCGTCCATCACGATCTCACCGAGCGGATCAGCGTCACCAAAGTATTTCTGGGCAAGGCTGGTGGTCAGGACCACGCTGTTGGGCTGCACGAGCGCCGTCTGCGGATCGCCCGCGTTCAGGGGAAACGAGAAGACATCGAAGACAGCCGGGTCGGCATACATCAGGTCGTCTTCCTGATAGCGAATGTCGCCCACCCGGAGGACGGCACTGCCATCGAGGAGCCGGATCGCGTGCTCCACCTCGGGCAGGTCGGCTTCAAGCGCTGGGGCGAGGATGCCCTGCGTGAAGCTGTTCTGGTCCACTTCGCCATCGCTCACAAAGTCCGTCTGCATCCGCACGATGCGGTCGGCGCGCTCGTGGAAGCGGTCGACCCGCACCTCATCAACGATGAACAGCACGATGAGCAGGCAACAGGCCATCCCTACGGCCAGCCCGGCTCCGTTCAGGAGACCGTAGAGCTTCTGGCGACGCAGGGTGCGGAGGGCGGTGAGGAGATAGTTCTTCCACATGGCGGCTGAGTGAGGAGGGGTCGTAGGCCGTTGCACGTGCCCGCGGCATTGAGCAACGAGCCCAGGACCGAGGGCCTACGAGGGGAGCGCGTACTCCTTCTGCATGAAGTTCTCCGACACCACGTGCCCGTCGAAGAGGTACACGATGCGGTGCGCGAACTCGGCGTCGGCGGGCGAGTGCGTCACCATGATGATGGTGGCCCCGGCCTCGTTGAGTTCGGCGAGCAGCTTCATCACCTCGTCGCCGTGCTGCGAGTCGAGGTTACCCGTCGGTTCGTCGGCCAGGATGAGTTGGGGGCTAGCGACGACGGCACGGGCGATGGCGACGCGCTGCTGCTGGCCGCCCGAAAGTTGCTGCGGGAAGTGCTTCCGCCGGTGCGCCATGCCCACGCGGTCGAGCGCGGCCTCGGTGCGCGCCTTGCGCTCGTCGCCGTTGAGGCCGAGGTAGAGCAGCGGCAGTTCGACGTTTTCGTAGACGGTCAGTTCGTCGATCAGGTTGAAGCTCTGGAAGACGAAGCCAAGCGTGCCTTTGCGCAGTTGCGAGCGCTGCCGCTCCGAGTAGCCCGAGATGTCGGTCCCGTCGAACAGGTACTGCCCGCCCGAGGGCGTGTCGAGCAACCCAAGGATGTTGAGCAGCGTCGACTTGCCGCAGCCCGACGGGCCCATGATGGCGATAAACTCACCGCTCTTGATCTCCAGCGAGACGTTGTTGAGGGCGGTCGTCTCCACCTCATCGGCGGTGTAGACTTTAGAGAGGTCGATGGTCTGGATCATGAGGAGGGTGGCCCTGGTGAGTGAGGTTGAACGCGTGAAAAGGAGCTATCGGAGCACGAGCCGGTCGGCATCGCCGAACGTGTCGTAGCCGGAGACGACGACCTGCTCACCGATGGCGAGGCCTTCGAGGACCTCGAAGTTCTGCGGGTTCTGGCGGCCGAGGCGAATCGTGCGGCGCACAGCCTCATCGCCTTCGAGGACATAGACCCAGTTGCCACCGGTTGTCTGGAAGAAGGCCCCGCGCGGAATCAAGAGCGCGTCCTCAGGGTCGCCGAGTTCGAGGCGCAGACGCAGGCTCTGACCACGCCGGAGGTTCGGCGGCTCGGCTCCATCGAAGGCGAACTCGACCTCGAATCGGCCGTCGCGCACTTCGGGGAAGACCTTGCGCACGACGAGGTCGTAGCTCTGCCCGTCGAGTTCGGCGCGGGCGGCCTGGCCCTGCGTCACGCGCGTGATGTAGAACTCATCGATGGCCGCGCGCACCTTGTTCGACCCGGCCGCGTCGATCTGGCCCAGCCGCGTCCCCGCCGATTTCGATTCACCCACCTCGGCGTCGAGCAGCGAAAGCTGCCCGTCAATGGGCGCGCGGACGACGAGGTTGTCCAACGTGGACTGGACGAGCGAGAGGTTCCGCCGCAGTCGGCTGACCTGGCCTTCCATCTGCCGCAGTTCCTCGACCCGCGCGAGCGAGTCCTGCCGGTGGCTCTGCCGCGTGAGGTCGCGGCGGCGCTGCATGTAGGCGTACTCGTCGCGGATGGCTTCGTATTCCTGCCGCGCAATGGAGCCGCGATCCGCAAGGTCTTCGGTGCGGTCGTGCTCGCGGCGCAGGCGTGTGATATTGTAGTCGAGCTCGGTCATCTGCTGCGCTAGGTTGAGCGCGTTCTGATCGAGCGCGAGGCGCGTCGCACGGATGTTGTTGAGCTGCTCGGCGAGCTGCGCCTCGCTGGAGAGCATCTGCAGCGTCAGGTTGTCGTTGGAGAGGCGCAAGATGGCCTGCCCCGCCTGCACGACCGCCCCCTCCTCCACAAACTTCTCCTCGACCTGCCCGCCCACGACAGCGTCGAGGTAGATGGTGCGCGCGGGCAGGACGGTGCCCGTCACGGCGACGTACTCCTGAAAGGCGCCTTCTTCCACGGTAGCGATGGTGAGACGATCTTGCTCGACGTTCAACCGCTGCCCACCGCCTCGGCCCAGCAGGGCCCAGACGATCAGGGCCACCACTGCCACCCCGGCGGCGATCAGGCCCAGGCGGCGCGGCGTCCAGCGCTTCTTCTTGACGCGGCGGTCCATCCCTTCGCCGGAGAGCGAGCCCACGGGCTTCGAGAGGATGCTGCCGGTCGAGTTGCTACTCGGCGTGGTCGTCGGTGTGGAGGTGTCGGACATGGAAGGCGCAAGGCAAAGGGTGGGCGCGGCCTCCCGAACACAAGGCCAGTGCCAGCCCCCACAGTCCCGCCGAATCCGCCGCAGTGCGCGTATCATGTGGCTGATGGTGTGCGCCAGCGCACAGGCACCGCGCGGCAGCGCACACTCCTGCGGCCAAATGGGGGATCTCCTCGCGCGCGGGCACCTCGGAATACAAGTTGACGTTCGGGCGACTGCGTTCACGCTCCCCTTCCCCATGCTGCCTGATTCTCCTCCCACCCTGCCCGCGCCCGCCTCCGTCCTCGTCGTGGATGACAACGAGGATGTGCTGACGGCGCTGCGCCTGCTCCTCAAGCCCCACGTCGCTACGGTGCACACGGCGCTCTCGCCCGAGGCGCTCCCCGCCCTCCTCGCCGACGCAGCCAGCAACGGGTCCTACGACGCCATCCTGCTCGACATGAACTTCGCGCAGGACGCGCAAACCGGTCGTGAAGGCCTCCTCTGGCTCGACCGCATCCTGCAGCACGATCCCGAGGCCGTCGTCATCCTCATCACGGCCTACGGCGACGTGAGCCTGGCCGTCGAGGCGATGAAACGCGGTGCCACCGACTTCGTCGTCAAGCCGTGGCAGAACGAGAAGCTGCTCGCCACGCTCCGCTCGGCGATGGCGCTGCGCGCGGCCCGGCGGGAGGCCGAGACCCTGAAGGCCCGCCAGACCCGCCTGCACGAGACACTCGACGAGCCGTTCCACGACATCGTCGGGCAGAGCCCGGCCATGCAGCGCGTCTTCGCCACGCTCGACAAAGTCGCGCCTACTGACGCCAACGTGCTCATCCTCGGCGAGAACGGCACGGGCAAGGAACTGATCGCCCGCGCTGTCCACCGCCGCTCCCTCCGCGCCGAGGCCCTCTTCGTCTCCGCCGACCTCGGGGCCATTCCCGACACGCTTTTCGAGAGCGAGTTGTTCGGCCATGCGAAAGGGGCCTTCACGGGCGCCGACACCGACCGGCCTGGCCGCTTCGAGGTGGCCGAGGGCGGCACGCTCTTCCTCGACGAGATCGGCAACATCCCGCTGCCGATGCAGGCCAAGCTGCTCACCGCGCTCCAGGCCCGCCAGGTCGTCCGCGTCGGCGAAGCGCGCCCGCGTTCAGTGGATCTCCGGCTCATCACGGCCACGAACCGGCCGCTCCATGCGATGGTCAGCGAGGGCTCCTTCCGACAGGATTTGCTGTATCGGATCAACACCGTAGAGATCAGGCTTCCGCCGCTGCGCGAACGGGGTGAGGACATCACGCGGCTCGCCCACCACTTCCTCGGCCAGTACGCGCAGAAATACCGCCGGGAGGGTCTCGCCTTCTCGGAGGCCGCGCTCCGCGCCATGCAGACCTACGCCTGGCCGGGCAACGTGCGCGAGTTGCAGCACATGGTCGAGCGCGCCGTCATCCTCGTGGACGACGCGGCGATCCAGCCACACGACCTCGCCTTCTCATCGGCTCCCGAGCATACGGCCGAGGAGAACGGACTCAGCATGGACACGCTCGACCTCGAAGAGATCGAGCGGGCGGCGATCCGCAAAGCACTCTCGGAGTACGGGGGCAACATCAGTCAGGCGGCCCGCGCGCTAGGCCTGACGCGCAAGTCGCTCTACCGCCGCATCGAGAAGTACGGGTTGTAGGTTGGGATTGGGTACTGGGCGCGCTGCTTCCTGCCGAGAACGACTACACGTGCTCCGGTGAGAGCATAGGGGCGTGTGGGAGTCGACTCCAACGCCGGTGCTGTTTCTTACCCTCCCACGCCCCAAACACCCGTCCCCCCACACGCCCGACCATGAACCCCTTTCGCCATCACCGTCTTCGGGTCGTCGTCCGCGTGGCGTTCATCGCGGCGACGGTGGCGGGCGCAGGGGTGCTGGTGTGGCCGTTGGAGCGATACGTCCTCGCTGGCGTGCTGGTCCTCGTCGCCGTGTGGGCGACCGCGCGCCTGGTCTACTACACGGAGAAGCCGGCGCGCGACCTGACGCGTTTTCTCGAAAGCCTTCGCTACGACGACGTCTCGCAGCGCTTCGGCAGCGACCGGCGCGGCCCCATCTTCCGCGCGCTCTCTGAGGCCTTCGAAGAGGTCAGCACTGCCATTCGCCAGTTGCGCGCCGAGCGCGAGGAGCAGGCCCGCTACCTTCAGACCGTCGTGCGGCACGTCGGCGTGGCGCTCATCGCCTTCCGGCCCGATGGCACCGTGGCCCTCATCAACCACACGGCGCGGCGACTACTCGGCGTCGCCCGGCTTCGCACCATCGAAGGCCTCCGCCCGATCAATCCGCAGCTCACCGACACGCTGCTCGGCCTGCACACGGGCGAGCGCGCACTCATCCGCACCGAGCGCGGCGACGAAGCGATGTCGCTGCTCATGCACGCCGCCCAGTTTCGGCTGCGCGGTGCTCCCTACACGCTGGTCAGCCTGCAAGACATCCACGTGGAACTGGAGGAGCAGGAGATGCAGGCGTGGCAACAGCTCACACGCGTGCTTACGCACGAAATCGCCAACTCGGTCGCGCCCATCGCCTCGCTGGCCGGGACGGCGAGCGACCGCCTCCGCAACGGCGTAGAAGCCACGGAGAGCACGACGGATGTGCGCGAAGCCCTCGCCACCATCGAGCGGCGGAGCAACGGGCTGATGCATTTCATCGAGGCGTATCGCAGCCTGACGCGCATCCCCAAACCCGAGTTCACCCTCTTCCCCGTCCGCGAGCTGTTCGACGATGTGGCGACGCTACTGCAAACCTCCTTCGGAGCCGGAGCCGTTACGCTGGAAACGGAAGTAGATCCCAAGGGCCTCGAACTCGCCGCCGACCGGGAGCTGGTGGAGCAGGTGCTCATCAACCTCCTGCTGAACGCCCTGCAAGCCCTCGAAGGCCGACGCGGCAACCACGTCGCGCTGCGCGCGCGAGCGGGCGTCGGCGGAACGCCGATCATCGAGGTGGAAGACGACGGCCCCGGCGTCCCGGACGACGCGCTCGACCGCATCTTCGTGCCGTTCTACACGACCAAGCCGACCGGCTCCGGCATCGGCCTGAGCCTCTCGCGGCAGGTGATGCGGCTACACGGCGGTCGTCTGCGCGTGCGCTCGAAGCCCGGCCAGACCATCTTCACTCTCCATTTCTGATGGGGACCTTCCGCACGGCCTCTCCGGTATCTATGCGGTCGGTTATCTGGTGAGAGCGTTATGCGGATCGGTTTGGGCCTAGGCGTTGCGGTCGGGGTCGTGGCGCTCGTCGGTGCGGCGGTCGTGCTCCGTGAGCCTGCTCCCTCGGCTTCTGCGACGGATACAGCAGTGCCCAGCACTGCACCCACGCCCTCCGCGGAGGCCTCCGAGATGGTCGCCGCGGCACAGGCCTTTCTGGTCAGCCTGGAGCAGGAACAGCGCGCACGTACACAATTCCCCTTTGACAGCGACGAGCGCTTCGACTGGCACTACATCCCGCGCCAACGAAACGGCCTGCGCCTAGCCGATATGACACCGGCCCAGCGCGAGGCGGCCGCTCTGCTGCTCCGAAGCGCGCTCAGCGAGACGGGCTACGCGAAGACCACCGGCGTCATCGAGTTGGAAGGCATACTGGGGCAATTGAGTGGCAATACGGCCTTCCGTGACCCCGACCGCTACTCCATCACCCTCTTCGGCACGCCCGCGCCCGAGGCGCCGTGGGGCTGGCGCCTCGAAGGCCACCACCTCTCGCTCAACTTCTCTTCGGTGACGGATTCGCTCACGGCGACGACGCCCCTCTTTCTGGGCGCGAACCCCGCGACGGTGCCGTCCGGCCCCCGTGCCGGGTGGCGCGTCCTCGGCGACGAAGAAGACCAAGCACGCGCACTCCTCAACGCGCTCACCGACGGCCAGCGCACCCAGGCTGTTCTCGCCACACAAGCACCACCGGACATCATCACCGGCGCCGACCCGCAGGTGCGCCTGGAGACGTTCGAAGGCCTCGCGGCATCGGCCATGACCGAAGCCCAATATGCCGACCTCTGGCGCCTCATCGAGACGTACATCGGGACGGTGCAGGAGGAGTGGGCGACCGCACGTCTGAGACAACTCCGTGCGACACCGCCCGACAGCCTGTTCTTTGCCTGGGCTGGGGGCAAGAACCCCGGCGAGGGGCACTACTACCGCATTCACGCGCCCGCGCTCCTCATCGAGTACGACAACACACAGGGCGGCGCGAACCACATCCACGCCGTCTGGCGCGACCCGGGCAACGACTTCGGTGCGGACTGGCTGCGACAGCATTACGAGGCGCACCCGCACGAGTGAGCCGGAGGGGCAAGACGGGGGCTTTGCATATCCGGGCTAGCGCGTATTCTTGGGCGTCCATCTGCTGCTCGCTCTATGCCTTCTGTCGGAACTGCTGACACTCCCCTTCGCGTGGCCATCATCGGCGCAGGCCCCGCGGGGTTCTATGCCGCCGATGCCCTGCTGAAACAAGACGACCTCGTCGTCGACGTGGACCTGATCGATGCCCTGCCGACGCCGTTCGGGTTGGTGCGCAGCGGTGTCGCACCGGACCACCAGAAGATCAAGAACGTCACGCGCGTCTTTGAGAAGGTGGCCGCGCACCCACGCTGCCGCTTCTTCGGCAACGTGACGTACGGCACGCACCTCACTCTCGCCGACCTTCGGCAGCACTATCATCAGGTCCTCTTCACCACGGGCGCGCAGACCGACCGCAGTCTTGGCATCCCCGGTGAAGACCTTGCGGGCAGCCACTCGGCCACCGAGTTCGTCTGGTGGTACAACGGCCACCCCGATTACCGCGACCGGACCTTCGACCTCTCCTGCGAGCGCGTTGCCGTGGTGGGCGTGGGGAATGTCGCTGTGGACGTGGCGCGCATCCTCTGCCGCACGCCGGAGGAACTCGAAAAAACCGACATCGCCGACTATGCACTGGAGGCACTACGCGAGAGCAACGTCCGTGAGGTGGTGATGCTGGGGCGACGGGGTCCGGCGCAGGCCGCCTTCACCAATCCCGAGGTCAAGGAACTCGGCGAGATGGAAGACGCCGACCTCATCGTCCGCCCCGACGAGGCTGCACTCGACCCACTCAGTCAAGCGGCGGTAGACGAAGCCAACGACCGCCTGTTGACCAAGAAGGTCACGTTCTTGCAGGAGGCCGCGCAGCGCGCACCGAGTGGAAAACGCAAGCAGCTCCACCTCCGCTTCCTTGTCTCCCCCACCGAGATCCTCGACGACGGCACCGGCCACGTCGGCGGTCTCCGGCTTGTCCGCAACGAACTGATTCGCGCCGACGACGGACGTCTCCGCCCGCACCCCACCGATGAAACCGAGGAAATGGACATCGGCCTGATCTTCCGCTCGGTCGGCTACCGCGGTGTGGCCCTGCCCGACGTCCCTTTCCGCACGGATTGGAGCCTCATACCCAACAAGGGCGGACGCGTAACGGATGGCCCCGACGGCGATCCGATCCCTGGCCTCTACGTGGCGGGTTGGATCAAGCGCGGCCCGTCGGGGGTGATCGGTACCAACAAGCCAGACGCGCAGGAGACGGTCGCGCACATGCTGGCCGATGCCGCCTCAGGGCAGCACGCCAAGCCTGAGCATCCCGATGCTAAGGCCACCGAGCAATTCATCCGCAGCCGCCAGCCCGCCTGCTTCTCCTACGCCGACTGGCAGCGCCTCGACGCCCTCGAAACCGAAGCGGGCACCAAGCTGGGACGCCCCCGCCTCAAACTCACTCGCCTCGAAGACATGCTCGCTGTCCTGCAGGAGCAAGCTTAGGCACCGCTGAAAACCAAACGGCCCGGAGAAATGTCTCGCCGGGCCGTTCGCCGTAGTGGTCTGTGTGAAGAGCAGATCGGGTTGTGCGCAGGACCTGCGCAGCCCTCACTCGATACCTGAACGACCCCGGAATCCTGGGTGAAGCCCGTCGAGCCCGTGTGGCCTCGCGCGGCGACGTCCATTCCTCGCCTGGGGATCCTGCACCGGAGCCGGTCGCGGCGGCCGAGATCGCACCACTGGACCTGGAACCAAGCGTGTCGGTATCGGAACCGAGGGCAACAGCGATTCGAGAAGCCAACGCGCGCTCGGCGCCTCGTGCGCTTCTGGGTGTTGGCGGCACGCTGACGTACTACGAAGGTGAGCAGCGCCCGGTTCGCCGCCGCCATCGCCGGGATCGCGCCCTCGACCCGAAAGCGGCCCGACGCTGTGAAGCACTCGACGAGCCGTTCCGAGGCCGGATTACAGTCCTCGTCCACGGCAGTGACCTCCGCGAACCGCGTTAATACCACATCCATGTTGCAATGGCTTTTCACGCTTCTTCTCTATATTCTGAGCGTACCCGGTGATGCTTTCGGTTCGGCTCAGGCCTCCCCCCTTTCCGACCCCCGCCCTGCCGGACGAGGGGGTCCTGTATACTCTGGATTGAACGATGAGACCTGCTCGCTTTCGAACGGCCGCGTGGCTGACGCCCCTCCTCGGTGTGGTCTTTCTCGTCGGCTGCGAGTCCACGCAGCCCGATCCGACCACCTCCACCGCCTCGGCTGCCCCCGAAGCCTCGACCAACACGCGCATCCGGGAGGGGGCGGTCATCTCCTCCACCCCGGCGGGCGAGCAATACAACTACTTCAAGTACGTCCCGGACAGCGTGTTCGTCCTCGGCGACGGACTCACGGGCAATCCCCGCGTCGAGATTCCGCATGACGGGTTCCTCCTGCTCCTCCGTGCCCTCCGCGAGGTCGGCGCCCTCCGCGACACGGTCGCGCTCCGCTACATCGCTGAAGTGCAGTTCACTCCGACCGCCCCCGACCACCTCACCTTCTCTGCCAGAGCGCCCGTCCTGCCGATCGCGAGTGGCTTCGGCTTCCTGCTTGCACTCGGCACCGTGGGGCTGCTCTACCGGCGGGTCCGGCGCGAACGGGCGGAGCTGGCGCAGGAGCGCGCGCTGCGCCTGCGCCTCGCCGAGGCCCGCGAGGCCGAGCGTGCTCACTTCGCCCGCGAGCTCCACGACGGCCCCGTTCAGGATCTCTGTACGGTCCAGTTCGCGCTCGGCACCCGCGCTGTCACCGAGGAGGGCGCAGGCGAGGACAACGCGGCAGCCCGCTCGGCCGTGAACGGCGTCGTCGCCGACCTGCGCGGCCTCTGCGATCACCTTCGCCCCCCATCGCTCGCCACCTTCGGCCTCCCCACCGCAATCGAGGGGCTGGCCGAGCGGACCGCCCGGCAGCACCCGGACCTCTACGTCGCCTGCCACATCCAGGCCGACGACCCTGACCTCTCCGACGACCTCCAGCTCGCGCTCTTCCGTATCGCGCAGGAGGCGCTTACGAACGTCGCTCGCCACGCCCGCGCCTCGCGCGTCGAGCTCACCCTGACGCTTTGCCCCGGCGCCTTCCGGCTCACCATCGACGACGACGGGGTAGGGCCACCGCAACGCAACGCCCTCGACTACGCCGACGAGGGACACTACGGCCTCCTCGGGATGCGCGAACGGGCGGAACTCCTTGGCGCCCCGCTTGTGGTGGAGCGCTCTCCCCTCGGTGGCACCCGCGTGGCGGTCGCGGCACCAGCGTCTCTCCCAGTGGCGGGCACCCTGCAGCGTCGGCATACCGCGCCCGCGGTATGAGGCCTTCCGCTGCACCGTTCTTCGGGGCTGGAACGCCCGTCCGCATTGTCGTGGTTGACGACCACCCACTCTTCCGCGCCGGCCTGCGCACTGCGCTCTCGGCCGACGCCCAGTTCGAGGTCATCGGCGAGGCCTGCGACGGCGACGAGGCGCTCGCCGTAGTGCGCAGCCTGCGCCCGGACATCCTCCTCCTCGACGTGGAGATGCCGGGCCGCTCGGGTGTCGCGGTGGCGCAGGCGCTCGCCGACGATCCGCTGGCCCCGCGCATCCTCGCGCTCTCGGCCCACGCCGAGCCTGCCTACATCACCGGCCTCCTAGCCGCGGGGGCGGCCGGCTACATCACGAAGGATCAGCACCCCCTCATTATCCGGGAAGCCCTGCTCGCCGTCCACCGTGGCGAGGGTCGATGGTTCGTCCCTATCCCGCGCAACCCAACCGCGCTCTCGCCGCTCACCGGCCGCGAGCACGAAGTCCTCGCGCTCATGGCCCACGGAAGCGACAACCCTGCCATCGCGGAGCGCCTCCGCATCGCGGAGAACACGGTGCGCAACCACGTCGCCGCGATCTACTCAAAGCTCGGCGTGAGCTCGGCCCGGGAGGCCATCGCCTGGGCGTGGGAGAACGGCGTCGCCCGCTGAGCACCGCGCCGGAACCGGGGCGCCGGAGCACGGCCCGGCTGGGGATCGATCGCTCTCCTAAACGAGGAGATACCGCACACTAAGGGACGACTTCGGCAGCGGCGCCTAGTGCAGATGCACTAGACGGATAGGACGCCTGCACGGGAGGCTAGGAGTAGCCCTGGACCATGCCGTCGGGGGAGATGTCGGGTAATGTGAACGTCATACTCCCAACCTCCCACTACCATGC